>JAGUVP010000168.1 GCA_020062805.1 Candidatus Bipolaricaulis sp. | reverse complement strand
GGAGAACCAGATGGTGAACCGGGCTACGCCATCCTGGTCGGAAGTGTAGGTGATGATCCGGCCAAGCGGGTCTTCAACGCGGACCGCCAAGCCACGTGCTGGCTGGCCGTCCCTGCCCCGCACCCGCACCTCGTACTCTCGGCCAACAGAGGAGTTGCGCCAGATCACCGTTGGGGCAGGAGAGAGGAACTCCAGGGAACCACTCACGCTGAGTCGCGCGCCGGTCAGATCGATCCCACCTTCCACCACCAAGGAAGAGCAATCCCAGGTCTGCTGGTTATCCCATACCTGAAGATTGTGGACCGAGGTTCTCTCGAAGCTGATTGGTGCAGTGGACCGGCCCATTATGAGTCCGGCCAGCTGCGAGTCGCTCAACTGCAGGGGCCCTCGCAGACGCTCAAGCCCCAGGAGCCACGAGTCGACCGTGGTGTTGATAAGGGTCACGTTTCCCGTTCTGCTGTCCGCTGGCGTCTCCTGTAGTGACCATGACAGATGGTGCCCAACCCGCATCCCTGCCAGCCTGCTCGGCGTCTCGGTGAGGTTGATGAACACACGCGAGAGCGTGGAGTCACGGACAACGAGACGAGCAGCCTCAAAGACCTCTAGCGACCAGCCCCCCACGTACGTGTTACGGAGGGACAACTGCATGCCCTTGGAAGGTTCACGCTGCAGGTCCCAGCTGCTGTAGAAGCCCGGGCGGACACCGGAGAACTCGGAGCTAGAAGAACCGGAGAACTGCAATCCTAAAGACCAATCAACCCTTGACTCCACAAGCTCTACGCTCGCCTGCCCAGCAACAACGGCGCTGAAGAACCTCGCATCCCTCACACGCGCCGTCGACAGTCCCTCTGCGTGCAAGCCGAACAGCAGAGTCCCTGACAGCCGCACACCGTCAACATCTGCCCGAGAGGTACCGTGAAGGCTAACCCTGAGGAGAGGGTCAGTCACCGGCGCCTCCACAAGAACGTTCTGCATCACAACCTGTGCGCTGTCGTGTACGTAGATGAAGGCCCAAGGACCCCAGACCGTGTCCCTGAAACCGGTTACCCGAAGGGTCGCGTTCCTAATCTCGAGCCGGGCGTTGTCGCGCAGGATGATGTTCCCACCCACGCACAGCACGCCCTCGGTGATCACGAGCCGTTCGGCGCCTTCTAGTACCAGGTCGCCCCGGTACGTCCGCGTGCATGCACCTTGGGCGAACACCATCCCCCCGCCAGTCGCTGCCCACAACCCAACGACCAGCCCACACATGAGATAGGCTCCACGGCTCTTCACGGCCTCCCCCCTTGTCCTGCGTGCTTGTGTGCTCCTCCAACAGCCGCAGTATAGCAGGGCGCATTGCCGTCGACGCCCATTGTGATAACACCGGCAGCTAGCCGCGCCAGCAGACGGCCGTTGACCATCGTCAAGAGGTATACTCCGCCTCATGACCGAGAAGAAGCTGCCCCATTGGGATCTGTCGCCCCTGTTCGCGAGCCTCGACGCTCCCCAGTTCGGGGCCGCGTGGACGGACCTCCAGGCGCGCCTCACGGCCCTGGGCTCCCTCCTGGACAAACATGAGGTCGGCCCGCGGCCGATGCGGGACTCCGACGCCGCCGCGTTGGAGCAGATCACGACCGCGATCAACGGCCTCCTCGACGCGTTCCTGCCCGTGCGGGCGTTCGTGTCCGGTCAGGTGGACACGGACAGCACGAACCAGGCCGCGCAGGCCAAGCTGTCGGAGCTCCAGCGGATGTTCCTCCTCTACGAGCGGCTCCGGCCGCGCCTCACGGCGTGGCTCGCCCGGCTGGACCCGGACAAGATCGGCGCTGGTCCCTACAAACTGATGCTCGACGAAGCCCGCGTCCAGGCCGAGCACATGATGAGCGAGCCGGAGGAGATCCTCGCCGCCGAGCTCCGCCTCTCGGGCGGGAGCGCGTGGACGAAGCTCCATGGGAACGTGTCCAGCCTCATCACGGCCACCGTGGGCGGGAAGGAACTCCCCATCACCGCGATCCGCAACCTCGCCCACAACCCGGACCCAGCGGTTCGCAAGGAGGCCCACGACGCAGAGATCGCGGCGTGGAAGGCGCACGAGGTGCCCCTGGCCGCGGCCCTGAACGGGGTCAAGGGCGAGGCATCCACCCTCAACCGCAAGCGGAAGTGGCGGGATGACCTCGAACCCGTGCTCGTTCGCAACCGGATCTCCCCTCAGGTGCTCGAGGCGATGCAGGCTGCGGTCGTGGCGAGCTTCCCCCTCTGGAAGAGGTACTTTGGCGCCAAGGCGCGGCTCCTAGGGAAGCCCAAGCTCGACTGGTGGGACCTGTTCGCGCCGGTGGGGAAGAGCGAGAAGGTGTGGACGTGGGACGAGGGGGCGGCGTTCGTGACCCAGCAGCTCGGCACGTTCTCCCGGTCCGACGCCGCGGTGGCGGAGACCGCGTTCCGCAACCGGTGGATCGACGCCGAGCCCAGGAAGGGGAAGCGCGGTGGGGCGTACTGCATGCCGATCGGCGGGGGGAAGAGCCGCATCCTTGCCAACTTCGAGGAGAGCTTCGACTCTGTCTCGACGATCGCCCACGAGCTCGGCCATGCCTACCACAACCATTGTCTGCGGGAGAGGCCGCCGCTTCTCCGCATGTACCCGATGACGCTGGCCGAGACGGCGAGCATCATGAACGAGACGATCGTCGTCCAGGCCGCGCTGAAGACGCTTC
>JAGUVP010000124.1 GCA_020062805.1 Candidatus Bipolaricaulis sp. | reverse complement strand
ATCACCTCGGCCGTGCCCATTGCCGACGGCGCGTTCCGCGCCAGGAACACCTCCTCCACCGCCACCGCCTGCGGATCGTAGGCAACGATCGTCTCGACGAGCACGTCGTGGATGTGCCCCAGCCGCTCCGGCAGGACGGTCCCCGGATGGGTGCGGATCGTCCCCGCGTCGAGCACGGCGAACTTCCGCCCCCGGCCCTCGACCACCGCGTACCCGGTCGAGGAGAGACCGGGATCCACTCCCAGAACTCGCGCCCCTACTGGCTCCTCAACTCCCTGGTCCGTCGGGCAACCGGTCATCGTTCGGAAGGTGGCTCGTCGAGGAGCTGGCGCAAGACCGCGAACCGCGGATCGAGCCGCTTCGTCTGCCCGTGGCAGCCCTCGCGGTGCCGCTCGCGGTTGAGGTCGGCCCCACACTCGGGGCAGATCCCCAGACAGTCCGGGGTGCAGAGGGGCTTGGGCGTGAGCCCGAGGCGCAAGCCGGCCTAGATGAACGGCCGCAGCTCGAGGTACCGCTCCTCGACCTCTGCGGGGTGAACCTCCGGCGCCCCCTCTCCCGCCACGTCTTCCACCAGATCCACCAGACACCGGGAGCACGTGCGACGGACCCGGCCTCGCACGGCCACCTTGAGAATGAACTCCCCTTCCTGGTAGATCGCGGTGGCCGCCACGCGCACCGGCCCCAACACGCGCAGGGTCTCCCCTTGCCACTCCAGGTCTGGAAGGTCCACGTCCCGGCTCAGGTTGAACGGGCGGCCGGGCTCCGCCCGCAGCGCTTCGAGATCGAACTTCATCGTCACCTCGCTCGGTTCAGCGAGAAGAAGTATAGCGGCGTTTGAACTTCCGACAGCGTGCCTCTACCATTGGCCGGTCAAGGTGAGGCACCTCGTCACCGCCGAGGCGCGAGGAAAGCCGGTTCTGGCGTTCAGTCCAGATCCGAGGCTGGTTCGAACCTCTGCGAACTCCGCGTTGCTGCGGTGGGTTGGGTAGCGAGGACGCCGTGGCAAGCGATAAGGAGGGATTTCAGGTGAAGGTCTTGTTGACCCGTGAGGTGGCAGGGTTGGGGATTCCCGGCGACGTCGTCGAGGTGAAAGATGGCTACGCCCGCAACTACATCCTGCCCCGAAAACTCGGCGTGGTCCCCACGCCCCACGAGCTGGCCCGGTTCGGGCAGCTTCGCTCCAGCTACGAGGCCGAGCTCGCGGACCGTCACACCCAGGCCCACGCCCTGGCCGACAAGCTGACCGGCGCGGAGTTCGTCTTCACCCGCCGCGTGCACGACGCGGACAAGTTGTACGCCACGGTGCGGCCACAGGACGTGGCCAAGGAGATCGAGGATCGGTTCGGGGTGAAGCTCGATCCCGATCGGATCCGCATGGAGACCGTGGAGACGCTCGGCGAGCACCAGGCAGAACTCCTCCTCTACGAGAACATCACCGCCACCGTCAAGCTGACGGTCACGCCGGCCGCGTAGCCCAGCGTTGGGGGACGCAACGGACTCCCAGCGCCTACCTGAACACGAGACGCCGCCCGGCTCTCCACCCGGCCCGGAGACAGCCGGCGGAGGGTCGTTTTTTGGAGACGTGTTCCGTGGAGCAGGCGGAACCGTCGTGTCGCGGCTCGTCGGGCTCGTCCGCGACGCGGCGATCGCGTACGCGTTCGGGGCTTCGGTGGGGTACGACGCGTTCCTCGTCGCCCTGTACATCCCCCAAGCCCTCCGTCAGGTCCTCGGAGAGGGGGGGCTCGCTGCGGCGTTCCTCCCCGTGTACGCCCGGGCCCGGGAGAGGGGAGAAGGCGAAGCTCTCGCCCGTTCCGCGCTCGTGTATCTCCTGATGCTCCTCCCCGCGCTGTGCGTTCTGGGTGCCCTGTTCGCGCCAGCGTATCTGCCGGTGCTCGCCGCGGGATTCGACCCGGAGACGATGCAACAGAGCGTGACCCTCGCCCGGTGGCTGTTCCCGCTCATCGGGTTCATCTCGGTCGGCGCGTTGGCGGGAGGGGTCCTCAACGCCCACGGCCGGTTCT
>JAGUVP010000316.1 GCA_020062805.1 Candidatus Bipolaricaulis sp. | reverse complement strand
CCACCGGGGCCTTGCCGCGTCCCGTGTCCGTGACCACGTAGCACACGTGCTCCGGGGTGTGGCCCGGCGTCTCCAGGACGTCGAGGCGCATGTCTTCGATCTCGATCGCGTCGCCCGCGCCAACCCCCACATGGTCGAAGGAGCACCCCGCGACGCGCGGGGCGTAGATCCGGGCGCCCGTCGCCTCGGCGAGGTCGAGGTGGCCGGACACGAAGTCCGCGTGGAGATGCGTCTCGAGGATGTGCGTAATCCGCACGCCCAGGTCGCGGGCCTGGGCGAGGTAGACGTCCACGTCCCGCCGCGGGTCCACCACCGCGCAGGACTTTTTCCCCACGAGCAGGTACGAGCTGTGGGCAATCTTCGGGGTGAAGACGTGGGTAAGCAGCATCAGTCACTCCTCCTTTGGGTCATCAGCCCAAGTCTAGCGGACGGGGCTCCTGCTCCCAGCGGAGTCCCCCCGTATACTCCCCCCCAACCTCGAGAGGAGGACGACGATGAGCGAGACGTACGATGTCGCAGTGATCGGCCTGGGGCCGGCGGGGATGGCCGTGTCGGCGATGGCCGCCCACATGGGCCTCAAGGTTGTGGGGATCGAGAAGCGCGCCCTGGGCGGCGAGTGCATGAACACGGGCTGCATCCCGAGCAAGGCCCTGTTGCGGATGGGAGACGTCCGGCACCTCCTCGCCCGGGCTGCGGACTACGCCCTGGAGGGGGAGGCCCACCTCACCCCAACCGCCCCGTTCGCCCAGATCGCCGAGCACCTCACCTACATCCGCGACAAGAAGACGACGGCAATGCTCGACAAGGTCGAGCTCGTCGTCGGCCAAGGCGGCGCCCAGTTCGTGGACGCGCACACGCTCGCGGTGGGCGACGGGCGGTTCCGGGCCAAGAAGGTGTTCATCTGCACGGGGAGCCTCCCCGCCGTGCCGCCGATCCCTGGGCTCGACGCCGTGCCCTACCTCACGAACGACAACCTGTTCCAGCTCGAGCGGGTCCCGGAGAGCCTCGTCGTCCTCGGGGGCGGGGCGATCGGATGCGAGATGGCCCAGGCGTTCCGCCGACTGGGATCGCAGGTGAGCGTGGTGCACATGGACGCCCACCTTCTGCCCCACGGCGACCCCGATGCGGGGGAGCTCATCGAGAAGAGGTTCACCGCAGAGGGGATCCGCGTCCTGAACGGGCGAAAGATCCAGAGCATCGCCAAGACCGGCGGCGGCGTGGCCGTCGTCACCGAGGCCGGGGAGAGGCTGGAGGGAGTAGCGCTCCTCGTCGCCGCCGGACGGCGGTTCGACTTCAGCGAGCTTCAGCTCGATCGGACCGGCGTCGTCCACGGCCCGAAGGGCATCGCGGTGAACCGCTACCTTCAGACGAGCCAGAAGCATATCTTCGCGCCTGGGGATGCCAACGGGACGTTTCTTTTCTCCCATGCCGCGATGCACCAGGGGATGCTCGCGTTCATGAACAGCCTCGTCCCCGGGCCGATCAAATTCAACTGGCGGAAGTACGTCGTCCCGTGGACCGTGTTCACCGATCCGCCGGTCGCCCACGTGGGGATGCTCGAACGCGACCTCAAGGAGCGGCGGATCCGCTACGAGGCGATCGAGTCTCGCTACGAGGACTACGGGGCGGCGATCGCCGAGGGGATCGCCGTGGGCTCAGTCAAGGCCTACGTGAGCAAGACCGGGCGGGTGTACGGGGCGCGGATCATCGGCGAGGGAGCGGGGGAGATGATCGGGGAGTGGGGCCTTCTCATCCAGAAGCGGCTCCGGATCCATAACATCGCCTTCCTCCAGCACGCGTTCCCATCGATGAGCTTTCTCACCAAGCGCGTCGGGGAGGGATGGCTGATGAACCGCACCCGAGGCGCGGGGATGCGCCGCATGGCCCGCTGGCTGTACAGATAGGGACGTAACGTCGGGGTTCGTCCCCGACGGAGGTTCATGGCCGACAGGCGTTGGGTTCGTAGGGGCGGGGTTTATCCCCGCCCGTTCATCGTCGGACACAAGGTCCGACGCTACGGACCCCGGACCACGGACTACGGACTCCGGAAATGCGTAGCGTCGGGCTTCATGCCCGACGGAATTGCGTCGGACACGGGGTCCGACGCTACGGAACCGTTCGCGTACGTCGCACACAAGGTGCGACGCTACGGGTAAGGCCGTCGCAGACAGGCTGCGACGCTACAGCCCCCTTGCTCCCTCATGCCCCGCGCTGAAGCGCCCCGTCCAAGGCCGCCTCGCGCGGCCTGGGTCATGGCCCTGGCACGCAGTATGCTTCGCGCGTGAAGGCACGGGTGAAGAGCTACGATCCGGACCGCGACTTCCTGCGGGTGCGGGCGTTCCTCGTTCAGACGCACCTTGCGTTCGGGACTCCCGCCCCCAACTGGGGCATCGAGCGGTGGAACTACGCGCGGTACTTCGTGGCCCCCATGCTCGGCTCGACGGGGACGGAACCGGGGACCCCACCGGGCGCGCTGCGGGCGATCCGGATGTGGGAGGAGATGATCGGCCTATGGGAGAATGAGACAGGGCAGATCGTCGGCATCGCAAACATCGAGCACCCCGACCCTGAACACCGCGGGTTCGGGGAGATCTTTCTCCAGCGCCACCCCGACCACCCTGATCTCCTCGACGAGATGCTCTCCTACGCCGAGGACCGGTTCCGCGACCCGGGGAAGAACCGGGTCTTCATCTTCGTCTACGAGACGGATACGGTGCTCCGGGATGCGGTCGCGAGGCGGGGATACCGCAAGGATCCCGCCGTCGCCATCCCCAACACGGAGATCACCCTGCATGCCCTCCCTGCACCCGTGCTCCCGTCGGGGTTTTCCCTGCGCACGATGGCCGAGGAAGACGATGTGGACCGCCGCCGCGAGCTGTTTGGCCGGGCGTTCAACCACCCCGATCCGGCCGACTGGCCGTCGTCGTTCGCCTACCGCGAGCTCCAGCGGGCGCCGGACTACCGTCGGGAGCACGACCTCGTTGTCGTCGCTCCGGATGGGTCCTACGCCGCGTGCTGCATCCTCTGGTACGACGCTGGGAACCGGATTGGGTATCTAGAGCCGGTGGGCACGCACCCCGACTTCCGCCGGCGCGGGCTGGCGCGCGCGGTGGTCCTCCACGGTCTGCACAAGCTCGCCGACCTCGGAGCGGTCCGCGTGCCGATGGCTTCCACCGCTCCGCTCTACGAGGCGATCGGGTTCCACAAGATCGGCGACGAGCACCTCTGGATCAAGACCTTCGGCCCGAGCGCGGGCTGATCCAACACAGGAGATTGTGTGGAAGGTCTCGGGTCCGCGGACCTACGGTACACGGCCTCCGCCTTGCGCGCGACGAACGTTCGCGGTTCCGTAGCGTCGGACCCCGTGTCCGACGCGAGCTCGTCGGCAACGAAAGGCCGTCGGGGATGAACCCCGACGCTACGAAAT
The DNA here is from genome assembly GCA_020062805.1 of Candidatus Bipolaricaulis sp. GTDB lineage: Bacteria > Bipolaricaulota > Bipolaricaulia > Bipolaricaulales > Bipolaricaulaceae > Bipolaricaulis. Next base: position 2,716 of record JAGUVP010000316.1, on the reverse strand, counting down.
CCAAAGGCCGTCGGGGATGAAGCCCGACGCTACGCATTTCCGTGGTCCGGAGTCCGTAGTCCGGGGTTCGTAGCGTCGGACCCTGTGTCCGACGCAAGTCCGTCGGGAACGAAAGGCCGTCGGGCATGAACCCCGACGCTACGAAATCCAAAGGCCGTCGGGGATGAAGCCCGACGCTACGCAATCCTCTTCAGGGGCGATGCTCGTTCGACCGCGGGGATCCGAAGTTCTCCGCGCCTGCCTGCTGCAGGCAGGGCAGACAGGTGGCCGAAGGCTCCGCGGGCTGGTCTCGAACGGACTGCGAGTGAGGATCACAGGATGGCCACGGCCCGCTCCAGAAAAGACAGGAGCGAGCCCGACCGCGCCTTCTCCACGCACGCCATCGCCCACCGGGGGATCGTCGGTCGGTCCGTGGCCACCTGGAGCGCGTGAAGAACGGATAGAGGCTCGTCGAGGATCCGCTCCTCGGGGTGCGTCGGCCCGTAGGCGTCGAGGAACGCCTCCCGCGCCGCGGGCCCGAGGGAGTAGGTCACGTTGCGGACGTCGCTCCAGGCGAGGCCGATCCCCAGCAGGTGGTAGTCGAACACGATTGCCTTGATCGGGAGCTGACGCGACAGGGCGAGGTTCGTCCAGTGGAAGTCGTTGTAGTTGAGCGTCATCGGGAGCTTCCGCGCCCGCGCGCGCAGCGCGTCGAGGTGATCGGCCGCCAGCTTCCACACCGGATTACCCTCCATCTCGAGGACCGTGCCCATCCGCAGGATCGCCTCCGGGGTGAGGATGTCCCATTCCCACTCGAGCCAATCCGGCGCCCCACGCCGAACCAGGCTCCGCCCGGCGACGTGGAGGTACTGGTACCAGTCCGCTACCGCCCGCCCCACGTCGCGGCTTTCCACGTCGCGCTCGTCGGCCAACCGCCAGAGGGGGCTCGCTTCCAGGTCTTCGAGGAGAAGTGCGGACGGCGTGCTGTTGTGAACGGGCAACGTGGGCACGCGCAGCTCGCGGAGGAGATCGTAAGCCTTCGGTTCGCGCGCGCCCTTCTCCCCGAAGCACTTCAGGATGTGGGGCTTCCCCCCGATCTTCAGCCGGTAGAGACGGCTCGCCTCGCTCCGGCGAACGGGCGCGAGATCGCGCACCTCGCGCGGGTTCAACCCGAGATCCCGCATCACCGTCTCCAGGTCCATCATCCCCTCCGCCTGCGATCATACCGCCGTGCGGAGAACGCTGATGCGCGCTCATCGCCATGGGTGAGATGGGCTCGCGGCGGACCCGAGGGGGCGGCAGCGAGGCCCCCCACCGTGGGCGCTGGGTATTGTCCTCCGCCCGGCCGCCGCCGTATGATGCAAGTGCTCCCGAGAGAGCCAAGGAGGAACCGATGACACGTTGGATCTTGATCGGACTACTGCTGGTTCTAGGCGTGAACGCCCTCGGCCAAGAGGCCACATCAACGCAGGTTGGCGATCAGCTTCTGTCGTTCATCCAATCGGCAGCGGAACTGCTGGGGAAGGGGCTGGTGCATCTGATCAACCTCATCCTTCCTGAGAGCCGGGGGGTCGGCAACGAGCTCGTTCAACCGATCGGCTACCTGGCATTGATCACGATCATCCTGCTCGTGTTCGGAATCATCGCGGCAGCGCGCAAGGTGATCTGGCTCGTCGTCATTGTGGGATGGGTTCTTCTCATCGTGCGGATCATCCTCGACGCGCTCCGCGTGACCTAGAGGCTGGACCGGTCAACCAAGCCACACCGCCACAGCCGGGTTCAGCCGCGAGGTTCGCGGCAGACCCCGTTGCACAAAGCCCATCTTGTCCACTTGGCCGCGGGGGATGGCCCAGGTGGGCTTTGTCGCTCTCGGCGAAGATCCGTATGATGGAGACGAGAGTTTCTCGGGAGGGGGAGATGAGAGCACAGATGAAGAACCGCCGTAAGCAGTTCGTGCTCCTGATCGGGCTCCTGGTCGTGGGATGGGCCCTGGGCGGGTGCGAGCTCTTCTGGCTGGTTGTGCCGAACGTTCCCACGGGAGTTGACGCCTCGGACGGCAATTACCTCGATCAGATCGTGGTGATCTGGCAGAGCGTCGCGCGCGCCGTTCACTACGAGATCTGGCGCGCATCCAGCGCCGACGGGTCGTACGTGCAGGTGGGCGAGACGACGGCGGCGACGTACTCCGATACAGAGATCACGGTCAACGCCACGTACTGGTACAAGGTGAAGGCGTGCAACCGGGCCGGCTGCAGCGAGCTCTCGGGTGCCGACTCCGGGTACGCGGCAGGCGAGGGCGTAGCTCAACTTCCCACCGGGGTTTCGGCCACCGACGGAGCGTACACGGATCGCGTCCGGGTGACGTGGAACGCCAGCCCGGGCGCTGCCAACTACGAGATATGGCGCGACGTCGCTCAGGGAGGTCCGTACAACCTGCGCGGAACCGTGCCCGGGACCCTCTACGACGACATGGACGCCTCGCCGGGCGTGGTGTACTGGTACAAGATCAAGGCCTGCAACCCCTCGGGGTGCAGCGCGTTCTCGGCGGCCGATTCCGGGTTCACGTTCCCCAGCGCGCCCGACCCCGTGACCAACGTGTCGGCATCCGACGGCACGTACAACGACCGCGTGCGGATCACGTGGACCGCGTCCTTGGGCACAGCGACCTACGAGGTCTACCGATCCGACAGCGAGGGTGGGACCTACGCCCTGCGGGGGACGGCCACCGGAACGACCT
>JAGUVP010000046.1 GCA_020062805.1 Candidatus Bipolaricaulis sp. | reverse complement strand
GCTCTTCCGATCTCACAAGGCCGGACTTCCCGTACGGGGTCAGAAGACGCGGACGAACGCCCGAACCTGGAAGGGCCCGCGGCCGGCGAAGGCCGGGAAGAGGAAGTAATGGCCCAGGCGCGGAAGAAGAAGGCGATTCGTCTCGACCGAGCGCGGGTGCACGTGCACTCCACGTTCAACAACACGATCATCACCGTAACCGACCCCACCGGCAACGCGGTGGGCTGGCAGTCCGGGGGAACGGCGGGGTTCACCGGGTCGCGGAAGGGCACACCGTACGCGGCCCAGCTGGCGACCCAGGCCCTGGTGCGTGATCTGAAGGAGTACGGGGTGCGGTCGGTGATCGTGACCGTCGATGGCACGGGGTCGGGGCGCCAGGCCGTGGTGCAAACGCTCCGCTCGCTCGGGATCCAGGTAGAGGAAGTTCGGAACGTGACCCCGGTGAGTCACAGTTAGGAGGCGGCGAGGATGGGCAGGTACGCAGGTCCGAAGTGCAGGGTGTGTCGACGGGAGGGCGTGAAGCTCTTCCTGCGTGGAGATCGCTGCTATTCGACACAATGCCCGGTCTCGAAGCGGCCTCAGGTCCCAGGCCAGCACAGCCGCTTTCGGCGGCGGGCGACTCCGTACGCGATCCGTATCCGCGAAAAGCAGAAACTGAAGAGGATTTACGGCATTCGCGAGGCGCAGTTTCGCCGGTACGTAGAGGCGGGTAAGAAGTGGAAGGGCGTCACGGGCGAGGCGATTCTCAAGCAGCTTGAGACGCGCTTGGACAACGTCATCTACCGTGCTGGGTTTGCCCATTCCCGCAACCAGGCCCGTCAGATCGTCGGCCATGGCCATGTCCTCGTGAACGGGCGCCGATCCGACATCGCGTCTCACCTGATAGGCGAAGGGGATATCGTCGAGGTGAAGCCCCAGTCCCGCGACAAGCTGCGGGCACAGATCAAAGAGGCGGCCGAGCGGCGGCCCGTTCCAAACTGGCTGACGCGGGATCTGGAGGGATTGCGGATCCAGGTGAACGCCGAGCCGAGCGTTGAGGAGATCGAGCAGTCGATCAAGATGAACCTGATTGTGGAGTTCTACTCGAGGTAACATGACGCCCTTTGTATACCCAGAGACGGCAACTTGGGCAGAATCCGACGATCCTCGCTACGGAAGGTTGGTCGTAGCTCCGTTGGAACGCGGCTATGCCACGACGTTGGGCAATGCCCTGCGTAGGGTGCTCCTGTCGGCGATTCCTGGGGCCGCGGTGGTGCGGGTGCTCTTCCCGGGCCACTTCCACGAGTACGATACGATTGCGGGTGTGCGTGAGGATGTGCTCCACATTGTTCTCAACCTGAAGGGCCTCGCGATCCGCTGCCAGGACGAAGCCTTGCATCGTCTCTACCTGAACGCGACCGGACCCGGCGAGGTTCGGGGGAGGGATATCGAGACGCCAACCGGGGTCGAGATCGTGAACCCGGATCATCTCATCGCCACACTTGAGAAGAAGGGGAAGCTCGAGTTGGAGATGGAGGTCGAGGTAGGACGGGGATTTCGCCCGGCCGAAGAGAACAAGCGAGATGACGCGCCTCTGTCCCTCGTCCCCGTGGATGCCGACTTCTGCTTGGTCGAGCGCGTCAACTTCACGGTCGAACCCACCCGCGTCGGTGGGCGGTCCGGCTACGAACGGTTGCTCCTCGACGTGTGGACGAACGGAGCGATCACCCCCGCTGAAGCGGTGGGTCAGGCTGTGCGGGTGCTGCGCGAACACCTGACGTTGCTCGACGGGGCGGGGGGGGAGGTTGGGGGTCGCGAGGTCGAGTCCGAGCTATCGGAGGAGCTTCTTCAGCCGTTGGGCGAGTTGGGGTTTGAGGTCCGTGCCTGCAACTTGCTCCGCGAGGAAGGGGTCATCACGTTGGCCGATCTCCTCGCGCGGACCCGTGAAGAGGTCTCCGACATCCACGGATTCGGTGAGAAAACCCTGATCCGGCTTGAAGAGCGCCTTGAGGAGCTCGGCCACACCCTGCGTTCGGAGAAGGAGGACTGATGCGCCATCGCTGCAAGGTACCCAAGCTGAGCATGACGAGCGACCGCCGGCGGGCGGTGCTGTCCGGCCAGGCCAAGGATCTCATTCTGCACGGGAAGGTGGACACCACTCCTCCCCGTGCCAAGGCGACCCAGGCCCTGGTAGAGCGGCTCGTGACGTGGGCGCGCAAGGGCGACCAGGCTGCCCAGCGGCGCGCGTTCTCCGTTCTTCGGAGCAAGGAAGCGACCACCAAGCTGTTCACTGAGCTGGGACCGCAGTACAAAGACCGCGAGGGCGGGTACACCCGCGTGCTCAAGCTGGGCCCACGGCGTGGGGACGGGGCGGAGATCGCCCGCCTCACCTGGGTGTGATGGCCCGCCGGGCCATCGTCCCCCCCGGGACTCCAGTCTACGGCCCGTACTCGCCCGCGGTTCAGGCGGGGCCGTTTCTGTTCGTTTCCGGCCAGCTTCCGGCACTGCCGTCAGGCGAACTCCACCCGGGAGAGATCGAGGATCAGGCTCGGCTTTGTCTGGAGAACATCGCCCGCATCGTCCAGACGGCGGGCGGGACGATGGGAGATCTCGTCAAGGTCACGATCTACCTCGCCGACATGGACGACTTTGGGGCCGTGAACGCGGTGTACGCCACGTTTTTCGACCGCGACCCGCCGGCGCGGGCGTGTGTTGAGGTGAGCCGTCTCCCCAAGGACGCGCGGGTCGAGATCGAAGCGTTCGCCTACCTCAGCTCCTAGGAAGGCGGTGTGGAGATTCCCGGGTCCGCGGACCTTACGGTACGCGGGCCTTCGGCGCACGGATCCCCGCTGTACACAACGCAACCCCGACAGGCAAGGTTGCTCACCGCCGAGGACGCCGAGCAACCCTGTTCTGGACTTGAATCGGGATCTAGGGCCAGTTGCGAGTTCACTCCAGAACTCCTCTGCGAGCTCCGCCTGCTCTCGCTATCCAGCCGCGGGGATCCGATGTTCTCCGCGTAGCCGAAGGCTCTGCGGGCCGGTGTCCTCGCGGGGTCAGGGCGTAGGGTAGAGGCGGCCCGCCGCGTGGCGTTGGGCGAGCGCGGCGAGCATCTCCGTCGTCATCTCCGGTAGACCGTAGCGGGGCTTCCAGCCCCAGTCGGACCGCGCTGCCGAATCGTCGATCGACCGCGGCCAGGAGTCGGCGATCGCTTGGCGGAAGTCCGGCGCGTACTCGACCCGGAACCCGGGGACGTGCTTCCGGATCTCCGCGGCGAGCTCGGCGGCGGTGAAGCTCATCGCGGTGATGTTGTAGGTGCGGGAGCGGAGCCGGGCGCAGGGCGCCTCCATCAGGTCGATCGCCGACTGGAGGCAGTCCGGCATGTACATCATCGGGAGCATCGTGTCGTCGCGGACGAAGCACGTGTAGGGCTTGCCCTCCACGGCGTAGTAGAAGATCTCCACCGCGTAGTCCGTCGTTCCTCCCCCGGGCGGGGTCTCGCTGGAGATGATCCCCGGGTAGCGCAGCCCGCGGATGTCCAGGCCGTAGCGGTGGGCGTAGTAGTCGCAGAGCAGTTCGCCCGTGACCTTCGTCACGCCGTACATCGTCGTTGGAGACAGGACCGTGTCCTGGGGTGTGTGGTCGCGGGGGGTGCGGGGCCCGAACACGGCGATCGAACTGGGGTGGAAGATCTGGCCGATCCCGCCCTCGCGGGCGAGTTCGAGGAGGTTGTACAGCCCGTTCACGTTGACCTCCCACGCCCGCTGGGGGCTCTGCTCGCCGGTGGCAGAGAGGACTGCGGCGAGGTGGTACACGGCCTCGATCTTGTGCTCGCGGACTACCCGCACCAGCGCGTCCCGGTTCGCGACGTCGAGCGACACGAACGGTCCCGAGG
>JAGUVP010000305.1 GCA_020062805.1 Candidatus Bipolaricaulis sp. | reverse complement strand
CGCCCCGGCCCGGTCCGTGATCGCCTCCGACGGCTTGAGGTCGACGGGGCGGATCGGGCGGCGGATCTCCCGCCGGAACACGAGGTAGAGGAGGAGGGCGTTCACCGCGCCGGCGGCGAGGGTGGGGAGGAGCATCCACCGCGTGTACCCGACGAACGTGAACCCGAACCGCGAGGCGAGGAGGATGTTCGTCGGGTTCCCGATGTAGAGGGCCATCGACCACGTGTTGGCGGCGAAGAACTCGGCCACGAGGTAGGGTTTCGGATTCACACCCGCGTGGCGGGCGAAGTAGTAGACGAACGGGGTCAGGGTGAGGATGACGATGTCGTTCGAGGTGAACACGGTGAGCACGGACACCACGACGTACAGGGCGAAGAAGAGGCGGGTTCCGTCGGCCTTGGCGTAGCGGAGGGCGAGCCGGGCGCAGGCCTCGAAGAACCCGGTGATGTCGAGGAAGATGCTCATGAACACCATCGAGATGAACAGGGTGAGGATCCCCAGCGGCTGCAGCCCGCTCTCGCCGTTGAGGCCGTCGAGCACCTGCTGGCCGGTGAGGAGCCCGCCGGCGAGGATGAGGATCGGGCCGAGGAGCGCCCCGAGGAAGTACGTTTCCACCCGCACCTCCCGCCGCCGGGCCCGCAGGTAGAGGTACGGCCGGCGCAGGGTGAGGAGGATCGTCGCCCCACAGGACACGAGGAAGATGAGCGCCACGGGGAGCATGGGTCGCCTCTTCTACCCGGAACGCGCACGCGCCAGCGTCGCGCGCGAGCAACAGCCTGCGGAGCTTCCCGTTGGGCGAGAGAGGTCGGATCGCTGCGGCTGATCCCAAGCCCATCGCAGGTACGCGAGGATTACGGACGGGTGACCGTAGCGTCGGGCTTCATGCCCGACGGCAATCGGGTTGGACCGTTCGCCGGTTGCCGGTCCGGTGGTTGAGGGAAGGCCGTCGCAGACAAGCTGCGACGCTACACGCTCCCTCTGGGCCATGGCACGGGATGGCCCCGTCTGAGGACCGACGTGGCCCACCGCAACATTCTGCGTACGGAGGGTCGCCGGCCAACGGCTCGTGATGAGGGGCTGGTGCGGGTCGCTGGAAGGACAGAGCTCGGCATCGTTCATAGACCTGGCGGAGCGGACGTATACCCGGAAGGAGACACGGCGTCAACCCGATCGGCGGGGTTGGGTATACTAGCCGCTTCGTCATGAGGTTCCGAACTCCCTCCCGCGACGAGATCCTCACCGGTCCGGCCTTGAAGACGATGGCCCGCATCGGCGGCCCGGCTGTTGTGGGTTCGCTCATCTTCACCCTGTACAACCTCGCCGACGCGTTCTGGATCGGACGGCTTCCCCCGGAGACCTCGGCAGCGGCGGTGGCCGGGATCCAGGTGTCGTGGCCGATCGTGTGGTTCCTCATCTCGTTCATCGCCGGGTTCGGCGGGGCGGCTGTGAGCGCGCTCGTGGCGCAGTACGTGGGCGCAGGGCGGCCGGAGGAAGCGAACACGGCCCTGAACCAGCTGTTCATCCTCTCTGCCGTGTCGGGGATCGTGGCGGGCGTGGGGGGGTACTTCGCGTCCCCATTGCTCCTGGACCTCCTCATCGGGGAGGGGGCGGTGGCGAGCGCTGCCGCTACCTACATACGGATCGTGTTCATCGGGCTCCCGACGATGGTCATCCCAGGGCTGTTCTACGCCGCGTTCGCTGCCACGGGAGATACGATCACCCCGCTGCTCGTGAGCGGGAGCGGGACGATCATCAACATGTTCCTCGACCCGTTCCTCGTCCTGGGCTGGGGCGGGCTACCTCAAATGGGGATTCTTGGCGCAGCGTACGCCACGGTTCTCTCCCAGGGCCTCGTCACGGTCGCGTTTCTCCTCCTCCTGCGACGGGGAAGCGGCCACCTCCGGCTCGACCCGCGGCAGATGGCACCTCAGTGGACGTGGATCGCCAAGGGACTCCGCATCGGCGTCCCGGCGGCGATCGGGTCGTCGAGCATGGCGTTCGGGTTCGTGATCATGACTGCGGTGATTGGCAGGCTCCCGAACGCCGAGGCGGCGCTCGCCGGGTACGGAATCGGCGACCGCGTCTTGGGGATCTTGTTCATCGTTACCGAGGGGCTGGGAACCGGGCTGACGACGATGGTCGGCCAGGCTTTGGGGGCGGGGGCGATGGAGCGAGCGCGGGAACTCGTGCGGAAGGGGATCGGCGCCCTCATCGCCATCCTCTCCGTGGAGGCCCTGTTCCTGTGGCTCGTCCGCTACCCGGCAGTCGCCTTGTTCATCCCAGGACGGGAGGATGTGATCGCGGTGGGGGCAGCGTTCATCGGGGCGTTCGCGGTGAGCATGCCGTTCCTGGGGACGTTCTTCGCAGCTCTCTCCATCTACCGCGGGTCGGGCCACAACGTGCCGACGATGATCCTGGGGGTCGTCCGGCTGTGGGTCTTGCGGATCCCCCTTTCCTACGTGTTCGGGTTCACGCTGAACCTCGGGGCGGACGGGGTGTGGTGGGGGATGTCGCTCTCCAACGTCCTTGCGGGGCTGGTGGCGCTCGGGTTCCTGCTCTCCAAGGGCTGGCAGAGGTCGGTCGTCGAAGCACCGCCCGCGGATCGCTGATCGCCGGTTAGCGCGGCGGGAGATTCGCCCGGATCGTGTCGAGGGTGGCCTTCTGGTCAGCGCTGGCGTGGGGCAACAGCGTCTCGCACGGGTAGTCGGGGCAGTGGCCGCAGTTCGCGACCTGCCGAACTACCCCGCAGGCGCGGATCGCGCACGTCCCGCAGTACGGGATCTGGCGACCGGAGGTCGCGAGGCACCCATTGCACATGTGCGCGTGCGGGGGGAGATCCACCCCGAACTCCTCTCGTGCCCGCGCCGCGAGCCGGGCGAGGGCGTCCATGTCCCCGCGCTGGGTGGCGAGGTACGCCTCGCAGTCGGTGCACACAAGGCCGCAGTGCGCGATCATCTTCTCTATCGAGCCTTCCTTGTTCTCGGGCACCGCGTCACGCACGGTGCGGGTCGATCTCTTCCGGAAGGTGGAGGAGGCGTCCCTCCATCCCCCCGGCCACGGTGAGGACCTCCCCCGTGATGTGCCCGGCCAGGCGGTCGGAGGAGAGAAAGACGATCGCGCTCGCCACGTCCTCGGGCCGGGCGACCCGCTTGTGGGCTCGCGTCTGAAGGACCTGCGTTACGACCGCCGGATTCTCCAACCCCGCCGCGGACATCGGGGTGGTCGTCCACCCTGGGCACACGGCGTTGACCCGACCCTGGGAGACGATGCGCACGATCTCGTTCTTGAGGGAGCGGGTCAGGCCGTAGGTGATCCCCGCCTTGGCTGCCGCATAGTCGGCGTGCCCCTCCTCTCCGAACACCGCGGCTGTGGACCCCACGATCACCAAGGAGGCCGTCTCGGGCTTCGTCCGCTCCAGGATGCGGAAGAAGGCCCGCGCGCACAGAAAGACGGAAGTGAGGTCGGCATCGATGGTCTGCGTCCACCGTTCGAGGCTCATGCGGTGGATCTGCTCGTCATCCTCCGGCCAGATGCCGGCGTTGGCGACGAGGACATCCACCCCACGGAACCGGTCGAGCGCTTTGCGGAACAGGTGCTCGACCTCGTCCTCTTCGGTCAGATCAGCGGACACGATGAGGTTCTCCGCCGTGAGTTGCTCCTGGAGCGCCTGCAGACTGCCCATGTTGCGGTGGCCGTGGAGGACGAGCTTCGCCCCCTCCCGGTCGAACAGGCGCGCCGCCGCGCCTCCGATTCCCCCGGAAGCGCCGGTGATGAGGACGACCTTGTCCCTCAGCTCGGTGTCCACGGCTAGACGAGGAACGTCCCGTCCTTCACGAACGGCGTTCCGTCCACGCGGACCTCGCCGCCCTGGCGGAGGTCGCACACCATGTCCCAGTGGATCGCCGAGGTGTTCTTGCTCCCCGACTCGGGGTAGCCCTTGCCGAGCGCGAGGTGGATCGTCCCCCCGATCTTCTCGTCGAACAGGGTGTTCTTCGTAAACCGCTGGATGCCGGGGTTCGTGCCGAACGCGAACTCGCCTACGTAGCGCGCCCCCTCGTCCGTGTCGAGCATCTTGAGGAGGAAAGCCTCGTTCTTCCCCGCCGTCGCCCGGACGACCTTCCCGCCCTTGAACTCCAGGCGCACGTCCTCCACCTCGCGACCGTAGATGCACGCCGGGTAGGTGAACCGGATGTGGCCGGTTACGCTGTCCTCGACCGGTCCGGTGAAGATCTCCCCGTCGGGGAAGTTCTCGTGGCCGTCGCAGTTGATCCACGCCCGCCCCCCGACCTTCAGGCGGAGGTCCGTGTCCGGTCCCACGACGTGGATCTCCTTCTTGGGCGACAGCCAGTCGGTGAGCCGTTTCTGCGAGCGGGAGATTGCCTTCCACGCCTCGATCGGGTCCTTTTCCTCGACAAGGCATGCCTTGAACACGAAGTCCGCGAACTCCCGCAGCGACATCTCTGCGTCTTGGGCGAAGGCGTGGGTGGGATAGAGAGTTCCCGTCCAGCGCAGTTCCTTCTTTGCCGCCCGCTCCATGAATCGCTCGGAGAGGGGCCGCATCGCCCGGGCGCGGCGGGCCTGTTTGGCGGGATCTACGTTGGAGAGACGCTTGGTGTTCGTCTCTGTCCACACCGAGATCGAGGCCTGTATCTCCTCGACCATCCCCGTCACGAACTTGGGGATGAAGTCAAGCTGGGCTTCGCTGGCCTTCGTGTAGAAGATCTCATCTGTTCCGTCCAGACCGATCTGGGTCCAGGGGTACCCGCCACAGGAGAGGATCTGCTCGTAGAGCGCGAGGAGGAGCGGCGCTCCTTCAGCCCCGCCCTGAATCCGAACCAGGTCGCCCGCCTTCACGGCGAGCGAGTACTCCACGAGGACCCGCGCCATCTTCTCTACCCGGGAATCGGTCATCGCGCCTCCTTGGGTTTCTTCTTCGTACCGAACTTCGCCTTCAGCGACTTGGCCACGCACGCAGGCACGAACTTCGACACATCGCCCCCGTACTGGCCGATTTCCTTCACCAGCGACGACGAGAGGAACGAGTGTTGCCCAGCAGTCATCAGAAACACGCTCTCGATCTCGCTGTCGAGGTCGCGGTTGGTGAGCGCGAACTGGAACTCGTAGTCGAAGTCCGACGTTGCCCGCAGCCCGCGCACCACCGCCACGGCCCCCAGTTCGCGCGCGCAGTCCACGAGGAGGCCGGAGTAGGATACGACGCGCACCTTGGGGATCTTCTCCTCCCGGAGGGCAGCCTCGACGAGTTTGCGCCGCTCATCTGCTGTGAACAGCGAAGTCTTGCGGGGGTTCTCGACCACGGCCACGACGAGCTCATCGAACAGCCGTCGCGCTCGGCGCAGGATGTCGAGGTGTCCGTACGTGATCGGGTCAAAACTCCCAGGGTAGAGGGCGCGGCGCATCACATCACCTCCGCGTGCGGATGGATGTACTCCCGCAGCCGGTCAGCGGACGGGCCGACCGCGGCCCACGCCGACTTGTCCAGATCCAGGTACCGACGGGCGAGTTCCTGGACCTCTTCAGCGGTCACGGCTCCCAGGCGGCGGACGACGTCGTCTGGAGCGGCGGGCGT
>JAGUVP010000200.1 GCA_020062805.1 Candidatus Bipolaricaulis sp. | reverse complement strand
GGCGCTGTTCGGACGCATGGTGGCCAGTGACCACCTCGCCCGCGGCGACGCGGCTATCCACGTGGCACACGCGTTCACGGTGCACGAGGAGGCGAGCGAGAGCGACTACTTCTCGGCGGTGGATGACTTGATCGCCCTTCGCGACGACGAACTCGGCAGCGGTCATATCGGCTCGGCCGAACTCACCAGCGGGCTCTTCTACGAATATGTTGTCGTCGACGTCCCGCTCCTCGTCTCCAATCTGGAGGGGGCGAGCCGTGAGGACTGGGAGCACGCCGATCGCAAGCTCGCTGGGGACATCGTGGAGCGGCTGGTGAGGATGCTGGCCACCGTGACTCCGGGGGCGAAGCTTGGCTCGACGGCGCCGTACGCGTGCGCGCACATGGTGCTCCTCGAATGGGGAAGTGCGCAGCCGCGCACGCTCGCGAACGCGTTCCTGAAGCCGGTGGCACAGCGTCCGGACCTCGTGGAGAACGCCTACCGCGCACTCGCTGCGCATGTACGCGATCTCGACCGCGTGTACGCCGCGAGCGCTCTCCGGCGGCTAGCCGCGATCGGACCGACTGACGCCCTTGCGGACTCGCTGCGCGTCGAGAGTGTCGAGAGCCTCCAGGAGATCGCAGCGTGGGCAGGTCGCCAGGTAGGGGGAGAGCGATGATCGACGTTCTGCTCTTGCGGTTTGACGCTCCGCTCATGAGCTTCGGCGGGGTCGTCGTCGACAACCGCGGGCCGGTTCGTGAGTTCCCCGGGCTGGCGATGCTGACAGGGCTTCTCGGGAACGCGCTTGGGTTCGAACACCGCGACGCGCACCAACTAAACAAGCTTCAGCAACGCCTCAAGTACGCAGTACGCTGCGACCGCCGGGGTGTGAAATTAACGGATTTCCAGACCGTCGATCTGGGACAGCCCAGCCTGGCCGGCACGGGGTGGACTACCCGCGGAAGGCTTGAGGAGCGCGGGGGAGGCCCCGCCAGAGAGAAGACCCACATCCGCCTGCGCGACTACTGGGCCGATGCCGTGTACACGGTGGCTCTCACCCTCGTACCGCCCGAGGTCGCTCCGGGGCTCGACGCGGTCCAGCGCGCACTGCAAGAGCCGGCGCGCCCGCTCTTCATCGGGCGCAAGGCGTGTCTCCCCTCTGTTCCGATCTTGCTGGGACGCGTGCGAACAGTAACGCTGCATGAGGCGCTCGAGGTGCAGCCGCGCATCCATCGTTCCCGTTGGCGCGAATCTGAACCCAGGCCGCTCTCGGCCTGGCTGCCGGCGAGCGAGGACACCCGAGCGGCGGTGCGTGAGATCGCAGTCACGGACGAGCGAGACTGGGAGAACAACATCGCGGTCGGCCGCAGGATCCTGAAGGCGACACGCGTCTGCCCGGTGGAGGTATCCCGTGACCCCTGACCTATTCATGGTGAGGCTCACGTTCGAGCTGCCTCGGCTCTACGCGCTGTCGCGCCGGCGGCGCCTACCGGTGCGCGAATCGGACCTGGGATACCTTCTGCACTGCGCGATGAAGGAACTCTTCGGCGCGGATGCGCCGAGTCCCTTCGCGATTGAGCGCAGCGCCGGCAGGTACGCGGGTGTCCTCGCCTACTCGCACCGTGACCATGACGCACTCAAGGCGCACGCCGACGCATTTGCGGATCCCTCGGTGCACTCGTGCTGCGACCTCCAGGGCCTGACCTCGAAAAGGATGCCTCACGCGTGGAAAGACGGCACCCGCGTAGGATTCCGGGTGCGCACTTGCCCCATCGTCCGGATGAGTTCGGACGGCCCCCGCTGGAAGAAGGGGGCGGAGGTCGACGCGTTCCTCGCGCGCTGCTGGAAGCAAGAGGGAGCCAACGTGGATCGCGAGGAGGTCTATCGGACTTGGCTCTTGAACGAGCTCGACCGCCGCGGCGCACAGCTCATTCACTGTGAGATGAAGGCATTCCAGCGACAGCGCTACGTCCGCCGCGACCACTCTGCCGAGCGCCGAGCGCATGTGGTGGAGAGACCGGACGCTCTGCTCGAGGGTGTGCTGGAAGTGCGGCGTGGAGTTGATTTCACGAGTCTCCTCCGACGGGGTGTGGGGCGCCATCGCGCCTTCGGTTTCGGCATGCTGCTCCTCAAACCAACGGGGTGAGCGTTCATGCTAATCGGTCGGCTCGGTCTGGACTCCGCGCACATCCCCCACGGGGATCGGCACGGCCTCCTGTATCTCGAGCACGGCAAGCTGTACGTCAGTGATGGCACCGTCAGATTTGTGACCGCCGGCACCGAGACGATGTCGGCTGGGGACTACTCAGTCGCCTTCCAGACGGTCTCGTGCTTCCTGCTGGGCCCGGGAACCACGGTTAGTCACGACGCATTCCGCCTGTTCGCTCGCCATGGCACGGGCGTGCAGGTGATCGGGGAAAACGGGAGCCGGCACTACGCGAGCATGCCATATGGACCCGACGCCTCCGCGCTGGCTAGAAGACAAGCCAGAGCTTGGGCGGACGAGTTTGGCGAGCGCCTGCACATCGCCCGCCGAATGTACGCGTGGCGGTTGGGAGAGGTCGTTCCCTCGACGGACATAAACGTCCTTCGCGGGATCGAGGGGCAACGAGTCAAAGAGACATACCGCATCCTGGCCGAAAGGTTCGGCATTTCGTGGCGAGGAAGACGCTATGACCGGGCAGCCCCAGAGAAGGACGATGCCCCGAACATGGCGATCAATCACGCGGCGGCCGCCATTCTCGCTGCGGCGAAGATCGCATCCGCAGCAGTGGGAGCCATTCCCCAGCTCGGGTTCATCCATGAGGATTCGGGTTACAGCTTCTGTCTCGACATTGCCGATCTATTCAGAGATGCACTGACGATTCCCCTGGCTTTTTCCGCTGTCCAGGCTTTGGAGAAGGGCGAAGACAAGAACCTGGAGCGGCTGGTTCGCGTTCGGGCGGGGCACGTGTTCCATCGGAAACAGGTCGTTCCCCAGATGATCGACAGGATCAAGGAGCTTTTCGATGCCGATGACCGTGGTCACGACGCGTGATGTGGCGCCTCGATTCCGGGGCTTCCTCGCTTCCTGCATGCTCGAGATCGCTCCAGGCGTATACACTGCCCCCAGAATGGGCAAGGCCATCAGGGAGAGAGTCTGGGCGGTACTGGAGGAGTGGTTTGGGATCGTCGGCGGAGGCAGCATCGTCATGACCTGGCGGGATGTTGAGCGCGCGGGAGGGCAGGGGATTCTGACCCTCGGTATTCCCCCCAAGGTCCTCCATGACCAAGAGGGTGTCCTCTTGGTGAGAACCGCGTCGCCCGCTCGCAGCGACGAAGCCGTTCCCGGCAGCGACCTCATTGAATAGCCGCGAGTGCCGCATTCTGTCGTCTTGCGCGACCGCAACGCTCATTGACAACCGATCATCTCCCCAAGTAGCCTCG
>JAGUVP010000190.1 GCA_020062805.1 Candidatus Bipolaricaulis sp. | reverse complement strand
GCGTTCGGCACGGCGCGGCTGGCGGACCTCCCTACGCTGATCGCCCGAGCACGGGAAGGCGAACGGTTCGCCTTCCTCCCCAGCCCCAATGGGCTAGAACGGCTGCCGGTCGAGCGACGGAATCGCTTTCATGCCTACGTGACGATCGCCGAGGGGTGCTCGCACGCCTGCGCCTACTGCATCGTCCCCCGGGTGCGGGGGCCGCTCCGCTCCCGGCCGATGGCGGAGGTGCTGGCTGAACTCCAGGACCTCGCCCGGGCTGGGTACCCGGAGGCGATGCTTTTGGGGCAGAACGTCGACGCCTACGGCCGCGACCTCGGGGATGGGACGGATTTCGCCACCCTTCTCCGCGCCGTAGCGGGGATCCCGCTCCCACGCATCCGGTTTACCTCGTCGCACCCGGCGTACATGACGGAGGAGGCCGTCGCCGCCCTCGCCCAGGGCGGAAACCTGTGCGAGCACGTCCACCTCGCCGTCCAGTCGGGGAGCGACCGCGTCCTCGCCGCGATGGGCCGCGGGTACACTCGGGACGAGTTCTCGAACCGCATCCGCCGTCTGCGGGAGGCGATCCCGCAGGTGAACGTGACCACGGACGTCATCGTTGGGTTCCCCAGGGAGACGGAGGAGGACTTCGCCCTGACCCTGTCCCTCATCGAGGAAGCGGGGTTTGGGACGGTGTACGTCGCAATGTACTCCCCCCGGCCCGGAACCCGAGCCGCGCAGATGCTGGACGATGTTCCTCCACAGGAGAAGGGCCGGCGCCTCGCGGCGGTGCTCGCCACGAGCCGCCGGATCGCCCTCGATCTCCACCGGGCGCGGATCGGGACGACGGTTGAGGTCCTGGTTGAGGCGTTTCTCCTCGAGAAGGGGAGGTTGGTGGGGAAGACCCGCGACTTCCGGACCGTGCTCCTTCCGGGAGATCCCGCTATGATCGGGCGGTTCGCTATGGTGACGATCGAGGGTGCTACGGCAGGGGCATTGCACGGACAGGTCGAGGAGGGCGAATGATCCTCACCGTCACTCTCAACCCGACTCTGGACAAATTCTACTGGGTGGACGAGTTGCCCCTGTCTCTGGACAAGCCGGAAGAGGCGGTCCTGATCCGCAGCGATCGGTCCCTCACCTCAGCGGGAGGCAAGGGAATCAATGTTTCCACGTTCCTCTCCTGCCACGGGGTGGAGACGGTCGCGCTGGGGTTCCTCGCTGGGCACACGGGCCAGATCATCCTCCAGGACCTTCTCTCTCGTGGAATCACGGCGAACTTCGTGTGGATGCCGGGCGAGAACCGAACCAACGTCACGGTGATCGTCCGGGGCCGAGAGTACCACCCGCTGCTGATCCATGAGGAGGGGCCGCCTGTGTCGGAGGAGGCGATGGGAATCTTCCTCCGCAAGTACGAGCGAATGCTCCGGCGGGCGGAGTACGTCGTCCTTGGCGGATCCCTCCCGCCGGGCTGCTCCCCCGACTGCTATCGCACGCTCGTTCAGCACGCCCACCGGGCGGGGGTGCGGGTGATCGTTCACGCGGGGGGCGATGCGTTGATGCGGACGATCGGGGAGGGCCCGTTCCTCGTCAAGCCGGACGTTCGCGAGGATCTCCAGCTGGGGGAACTGCCGGTGAGCACGCCGGACGAGATCGTGCGTGCCGGGCAGTGGATGGTCGCCCAGGGGGTGGAAGCGTCGCTCATCTCGCACCACGTCACAGGCGACGTCCTTGCCACCCGAGACGGGGTGTGGGAACTCGAGGCGCGGGTCCCGCTCGCCACGTTCAAAAACCTCGTAGGCGCGGATGACGCGCTCGTGGGAGGACTCCTGTCCGCGCTGATCCGGGGAGAGAAGCTGGTGGAGGCAGCCCGGTACGGGATGGCGGCGGCCTTGGCTACGGCAGAGGTCGAAGAGAAGCTCTGTCTGGACGCGGGCGCGATCCGACGTGAGCTTGGCCACGTGACGATTCGACGACGGAGCGAGGGATGAAGGTTCGCGAGTTCATGCGCTGCGACCTGACGTCGGTGGAACTTGACACCACCGTTTCACACGTGATCTACCTCCTGCACCAGTCCGGCCTGGCTTCGCTCCCGGTGGTGGATGAGGACGGTTGCGTGGTGGGGGTGATCTCCGAGCGCGACCTGATTCGGGCTGTTCTTCCAGGTTACGTGGACATGCTGCAGTCGGTGGCGTTTCTTCCAAGTCTCGACCAGCTCAGTCGGCGGCTCCATGAGATCGGTCCCCGGCCAGTGGCGGAGTTTATGACGGAAGACGTGGTTGCAGCCCGTCCCGACGACAACGATCTCCACGTCGCGGACCTCATGATCCGCAAAGGGCTGAAGCAGATCCCCGTGTTGGACGACCAGAAGCGGCTGGTGGGAGTGGTGCGGAGAATCGACCTCCTCCACCGCCTCCGGCGGTGAGCCTGGAGTTTCTCGCTCTCGCCCTGGACGGGGACGTCTTGGGCGTCGTCCGATTCCGTGATGACCAGATTGTCGATCGGGTCGCGATTCCCTTGTTTGCGGGGCGGGTTCCAAAGGGTGGATGGGGCCAGTTCGCGGGACTCCCGGTTGTCACCCACGACGCCGTCTCTCTACGGGCATCCCTCGACCCCGCGGCGGTTGGCTTGGGAGCGCCGTGGGTGGACACACAGGCTCTGACGCGGGCGGTGTGGCCGGAGGAATCTGATCTGTCGCTGCCTGCGCTGACGCGGCGCCTCGGACGGGCGGCACCGAGCGACGCGCCAAGTCGGGCGGAGGTCACCGGATGGTTGGC
>JAGUVP010000028.1 GCA_020062805.1 Candidatus Bipolaricaulis sp. | reverse complement strand
GGCCTGATGGACGCCTAAGCCGGCTAAGGGCGCGAGACAACACCTCAGGCGCTCTCGACCGAATGCACATTGTCAGCCGAGCACCCCTTCGGCCACCAGGTCGGCGATCCGGTCGTCGTCGTAGCCGAGAATCTCGCTCAGCACCTGCCAGTTGTGCTCGCCCAGCGTCGGACCGGCGCGGCGAATATCAGCCGGGGTTCGGCTCAACCGGAACCTTGTCCCCTCCACCCAGGTCGTCCCCAGCGACCCGTGCTCAACCTGCTTCCAGTAGTCGCGGTGGTGCAGCTGCGGATCCTCGAAACACTCCTTCGTGTTCTGCACTCTGTGGCCCGGGATCCGACTGCGCTGCAGCTCCGACATTGCGTCGTCGGCGCCGCGTGACATGGTCCAATCGGTGACGATCTCGCCGAGCTCGCGACGCCGCTCCCATCGTTCCTGCTCGGCCAGCGCGGCGAGGTCTTCGCGGCCGAGCAGCTCGCAGAACGCGCGCCATTCCTCGTCGCTGGTGATGGCGACCGCGACCCAGGAGTCCGTGCCCTCGCACCGGAATACGCCGTGCGGCGCGAAACGCTCGTCATCGTTCCCTCGCCGTTGGTACGACTGCCCCACCCGTTGCGTCTCGAGCAGGGCGGGCGTGAGCTGATGGAGCGAGGCCTCGGCCTGAGACATGTCAATGTATTGGCCCTGTCCGGTGCGGCGCCGATGCTCAAGTGCCGCCATGACGGCAGCGACGAGGAAGCGCGGCGAGATGTAGTCGGTGTACGCGCCAAAGGGCCCGCTCGGCGACCTGTCCGGCCATCCGGTGATGTTGAAGAAACCCGAGATGGCCGCGGCCATCGTGCCGAATCCGGCGAGCGGGGAAAGCGGCCCGCTCTGACCCATGAGGCAGGTAGACGCCATGATGATGTTCGGGTTCACGGCTCGCAGGTCGTCATAGCTCAGGCCCCACTGTTTCATGCGGCCGTGCGCGAAGGACTCCATCACCACGTCCGCCCAGCGGACGAGATCGAGCACGATGTCCCGCCCTGCGACGTTGGACAGGTCCAGCGTCATCCCGAGTTTGTTGGCGTTGAGGTTGTGGAAGAGTGCCGACTCGTCGGGATGGTTGGAGTTGTTGACGTAGGGCTGCAGCGTTCGTGCCCCGTCCATGTGGGTGTCGGACTCGATCCGGACCACTTGGGCGCCGTAGTCGGCGAGCACCCTCGTCGCTGCAGGGCCGGCCATGACCCACATCAGATCGAGGATCTTGACGTCCTCAAGGGGTTGGCGGGCAGACTTCGGTGCCACCAACGGCGCCAACGCGGGGAGGCGGGGTTCCTGCGCCCGTATCGCCGCGGTGTGCTCGCCCAGTCGCGGTGTTCTTGTGAGCGGCGGCGCGGGCGACGCCCCGAAGATCGCCATTCGACCGGGGTACCGCACGCCGTCGACCACTTCCCAAACGCCACGCTGTTCGAATTGATCGAGGTCGAGAACCTCCTGCGTGGTGGTGACCGGCGCGATCAGGACCCTGCGTTTGAACGAAGCGTCGAACAGCTCCGCCTTGGTCTTCGTGTTGAAGAAGTCGGCGAGGCACTGCTTTACCCGCTTGTACTCCTCGTGCGGCTCCTGACCAGTGAAGAGGCTGACGGCGTAGTTCACCCAGTCCTTGTCGCGCGTCGCTTCGTCACAGAATCCCTCCTCGCACACCCAGTTCATGAGGTTCTGCGTGAATTGCGCGATCGCGACACCGAAGAGGAAGGTGACGGACACGTGCCCGTCCTTGCACGGCCAGGTGAGCTGGATGTGGAACGGACCGAGCTTGCGGCCGTCGGGCGCCGGAATCGGCCCGACCTTCATGCCGCCGGAGACACGGCTGCCGTGGGAGCTTCCCACAGGCTCACACAACATCCACGACTGGGAAGCTTGCAGCATCGACGTCTGCGCCGAGCAGTCCACGTGCTGACCCAAGCCGCTGTGGTTCTGACGCTCGTGGAGGGCGATCAGCGCCGCCCCGACCGCCTCGACACAGGGGTGGTACCAGGCCTGGGGAAGGCTCATTCGCAGTGGCGCACGATCGTCATCACCGGTCATCGCCATCTGCCCGGACGCCGCGGCGATGACGAGGTCTGATGTCGCCCAGTCTGCCTTCGGACCATCGCTGCCGAACGGCGAGATCGAGACGTACACGAGCGCCGGGTTGAGCGCAGCAAGGTCGGCATACGCGAGGCCTCGTGCGGCAAGGGTCTGCTGCCCGTCGGTCTCGATGAGCACGTCAGCGCCGGCGGCGAGCCGTAGCAACACCTCACGGTCGGCATCCTCGCCGAGGTCGAGCTCGACGGACCGCTTGCCCCTGTTGTAGCTCAGCCAGTGGATCCCGCTGTCCGCCGGCTCGTTCTCGACCATGAACGGACCCGCCTTTCGAGCGTCGGACCCGCCGGCGGGTTCGACCAGTATCACCTCCGCGCCAAGACTGGCCAGCAGGTGACCGGCCAACTGGCCGCGCACATCGGTTAGGTCGAGGACCCGGTAATGATCGAGCATTGCTGTTCGCGCCTCCGTCTGATCGAGAATGTGCGTTTGTCGGGTGAGGGCACGGTCTGGCCGACCCCGTGATGGTGTTCCCGATCACAAGGCACGGCCGTCTGCGTCGAGGTAGTCGAGGGACAAATGGCCGGCTCGGTCGAGCGCCGCGTACTCCTCGTCGTCCAGCCCGAGAACGTCGCGGTACACGTAGTCGTTGTCGGCGCCCATCTGCATGATCT
>JAGUVP010000312.1 GCA_020062805.1 Candidatus Bipolaricaulis sp. | reverse complement strand
TCCCGGATGCGCGACTTGAGACCGCGGACCGTCACCACGTCCACCCGGCAGCCGAGCAGGATCTCAAGCTCCTGCTGAAGCCCGCCGAGGTCGAGCAGGGTGCGCCCCGGTTCGAGTTCGACCAGGAAGTCAACATCGCTCTGCTGGTCGGCCTGCCCACGCGCGACAGAGCCGAACACGCGCACGCTCCGTGCCCCGTGCTTCGCGCAGAGGCGCAGGATCCTCTCGCGCTTCTCCTTGACCAGAACGTTCAGCGTCATTGCCGTCTCCTCGCCGCCATGATAGGCGCAGCCCCCGCGTCTGCCAACCCGCGCCCCAGACGCCTTGGGGTGAGGTTCAACATGAGCGCGTGACGAGTGGCGAGCGGCTGCCCGAGGGGACGAAGATCCGGATGCACGTGGCCTGGTGTGCGTTCTGCACCCAGCGTGTGCCACCCGCTCGGGATGTGGGAGAAGCACCGGACGAGCAGCTCCGCCGCCTGGCGCATCGCGCGTTCGTCGTCCTCACGAAGGTCGACGATCCTCATCTTGGGCCGCGTCTGCAGGCAGAGCTGTACTCAGATCGACGGAGTGGCAGCATCCAACACCTCTACTGGCTGATGTAGACCCGCCCATCCCCCGGAATGAAGAACCTTTCATCAGTCCAGACACCGTTGTCCAAGTACGAGTACTGGATCGCCAGGGAGACCTCAGACCTCGCCAGGGCGTTGGCGGGAAACGCGTCCGAGAACATGCGTAACGGGACAACTACAACCACTGAGTCCCTGGACTGCTCGAGCGCGTCGCCATAGACCAGCCCGAGTTCCCTCCAGTCCCGACCACCGAGAGCAACGCTGGCCCGGTATTCGTCCGGTTTGAGCATCACAAAGAGGCGGGCCGTAGGTGTTCTGAACTCAACTGAGTAGAAGTAATGTCCCATTCTGTCTCCATCGTGCAGGTCAAGACGCACAGCGAGAGCGTCCTCGAGGAGAACGGCCTTGATTCCCTTCACGCGCGACCCATCCAAACCCCAATGTCGAGCTGCACTGGAGTCAGGCCAGAAAACAACCTGTGGCTCCGCCGGGTAGGTCAACGCATACGGGATGGACTCCCACGGGTACGCGTGCAGCGGCCCGGGGGCGGGGCTGCCCACCTCAGGAGTTAGCTCAGGCAGCACCGGATTCCACTCTCGGTACCAGTTCCGCACCACAGGGTCTGCAAGCCTGCCCCTGAAGTCAAAGTCTCGAAACGCTCCAAAACTCCTCGCCCACTCCCCGGCAGAGGCAATCATGAGACCCCACAAGAAGGTGCCGCGGAAGAAGGGATACTTCTCTGCCACTCGGAAGAAGGCTTCAAGGATGTTCGCCTGCTCCTCCTCACCGTCGTCGAGACCATTGCCGTCGCCGTCAATCAAGACTCTGAACTTGCCTTGATCGGATAGCGGCCCCGCTGATGAGGAACCCGGTAGGTCTACGTAGCCGAACTCCGTGAACACCAGAGGCTTGTCCGGGTATATCTTCGCCAGCGGCGTGAGGAGGTCGTCGAACACGCGTGCCCACTGAACCTCCAGCTCTTCCACGGTTGGAACCCTATCTTGAGGCTTTTCCAGGAGCGGGAAGTACGCGCTGATGCCCACGACGTCGAGACCGAGATCCCCCCATACGCAGGCCACCCCCTGGAACCCTGGGATCGTTGGCGTGTGGATGAACCTGTGGTGGTTGACCTCATAGGTGAGCATGCCGCTGTACTCTGCTCGCACTGCATCCACCATGGCCCGGAGCTGCGAAGAGAACTCCGTAGGCCATCTGCTGCCCCCCGGACGCGTGCGGAACAGCATGTCCATCTCGGTTCCCAATGCCAGGAGCCCTACGCCTTCCGCTTCGGCGATGCGAGCGTAGTGCACTAGCTGAGCTGTGTAGGTAGAGAAGAACTCCGCAACGAACTCATCGTGCATGGGATGCTCGGGATCCCAAGGCCAATACTCGCGGCTGACTTCGGGGTCATATTCGTAGGCGTAGGGGTCACCAATCGTCCAGTTCCGGACGCGCTTCCCGGGATGATCTTCCCTATCCCAATCAAGTATCACGTGCAGGTACACGCCGAACCCGTAACCCCGAAGCGTGCGTATCAGACGCACGATCTCTTCATCAGAGAACCCCCACCTGCAGCCAGGAACGCGGCCAGCGGCTTTGACCACGGAATCCATCGAGTGATCCACGGTCAGGTAGATATTGACCCCTACCCAGTTGACATGGAGTTCGCGTAGGTACAAGAAGAACTCTTCCGGGAGGATCGCCACATTCAGCGGGTTCGGTCCGTAGTTGCCTCCGATGCTCACACCGCAGAAACGCATGTCCAGCGGGCTCCCATTGCTCGTCCGAGGTGCGCTCTGTGCCCACCAGGCCCCCTCAAGTGGCGGACACGCCGGAAGCAACGGGTAGTCGGCCAACCACTCGACCTTCACAACGCGTGCGCTGTCCGGCCGCCAGGTGAAGCTAAACCAACCGCCGGCAGCGATCTCACCGCCGCTGAGGACGATCACCGTGGCCGGCCCCTGCGGATCGCGCTGGGAGAAGCTCGGCCACATCAAGGTGATCTCGGCCGGCTCGGAGAACTCGATGCGGATCGCCCGCGCCACTACGCCCGAGTCGTTGCGGTACATCGCCCCGGCAAGACAGGTCCCAGCCAGCCCCACCACCAGCACCGCCGCCACCAGGACTCCCCAGTTCCCTCGGTTCATGTGTCCTCCAGCCTAGTTTCGGAAGAAGCCTACGGGCCAGAAGTCGGAGCCCAGTGGCGGGCACTCGAAGCTTCGATTCCGGTAGTGCTCCGTCAGCACGTTGCCATGCCCTGTGACAGTCCCCACGAAGTACCACTCAGGCTTCATCTCGAGCAGGGGATGGGGAACATGGCAGGAACTGCTTCGGAACCAGAAAGCTGTGCACCCTCCGGTATCGCCGATGAGATTCTCGGAGATAGTAATGGGATGACTGATGGCACCGAACGCTTCTAGAAGCCCACAGCACCAGATTGGCCTGGCTCCAAAGGCGCCAACACGGTTGCCGATGATCCTGACCTTCGTGTTGCTGGGCAGCCACAACCGGAACGCGGTGTGACAGCAGTCTTCTGCGGTGTTCCCCTCGATTAGGACCTCCGACCCTCCCCAGATCATCACGCCGGCCCGAAGGTACTTGAAGGATGAACCCGCTACCCGTAGCACCGCCTCGTCGGTGATCTGAATGCCGTTCGCAATCGGGTAGTAACCACCTGGGCCAGGGTTGTACCGCTCGGGATGGTCCGTGCCGATGAAATGGCAGTCAACGACATCCCCGGTACTCCTACCGAACACGCTAACCCCTGCTGTGTTCTCAACGTGGTCTTCGGGGCCGTAGATGCTCGCAAACCGGCAGTTGCTGACCTCAAACCGTGACACCCCCCCGAAGTGCAATCCGTGGTCCGCGTTGGCCGTGAACTCGCTCTGCCACACACGCACTTCACTCGAGTCTGTGGCCTCAACACCGGTCCCGTTGTTCAAGAAGGCACAGTCCGAGATCTCGACCACGCAGGATCCTTTGACCTGCACTGCCGTACAGTTATCCACAAAGCGGCAGTTGGAAAAGGTCATCCGTCCGGCAAGGGACAGGCCCACAGTCCCATCTCCGGCTCCACCAGAGATCGTCAGGTTCTCCACTTTCAGCTCGATCCGGGAGAAGAACGATGTCGCAGAGATCAGCGGCGTCGCCGTGTTGGCGGGGATGAGCACAACATCTCCCGCGGAATCACCCATGCCCCGCAGTGTCACGCTCTTCATGACGAACATGGTGTTTTCGCGGTACGTTCCGGGCAGGATTTCGATAACCCCGCCACTTGGAACCGCCCTTACCGCCTCTGCAACGCTTGCGTAGTCGTGCGGTACAACCACAACCGACTGCCCCAGCCCCAGCACACCAACAACGAACGCGAGCACGACCGAGAGACCCTTCCCGCTCACTGCCCACCTCCATGGGAACACCTCAGGGAAGCAGCGAAGCACCGGCGCTGCAAGCCTGTACGCAACACAGGGCAGATGAACCGCTGCCAGCACCCCTGGAATTCCACCGCTCCCGTGCCAACCATCTCGGCTTGTCGCCACAGCCGCACCCTCACCACGCGGTCACCTGCACCGGTGTGCTGGTGAGCAGCGTGATCGGCAGACGAGCCCGTCGCATCGCCCTGCGGCACGAGCAGGTGCCACGTCTTATCGTAGGTCGTGTCGGAGAACCAGATGGTGAACCGGGCTACGCCATCCTGGTCGGAAGTGTAGGTGATGATCCGGCCAAGCGGGTCTTCAACGCGGACCGCCAAGCCACG
>JAGUVP010000240.1 GCA_020062805.1 Candidatus Bipolaricaulis sp. | reverse complement strand
TGTAGGGGAACTCGGCGTCGGGCGGGAGGACGGCGAGCAGCGCTCCCTCGGCGAGTCGGCCGTGTCCGATGGATCGCCGGGACGGGCCGCCCATGCGCCCGGACTCCCCGGTGGCGTACGGCGGGAAGTTGTAGTGGAGCATGAACCGCTTCAGACCGTCCTCCATCATCAGGTCGACGATCTGAGCGTCACGCCGTGTGGCACCCAGGGTGCACGTCCCGAGGGACTGGGTCTCGCCACGGGTGAACAAGGACGACCCGTGAACCCGCGGCAGGAGTCCCACCTGAATCTGGATCGAACGGAGCTCGTCCGGCCGTCGGCCATCCATTCGCTCCCCACGCTCCAAGATGGAACCCCGTGCGAACTCTCGGTACACGTCGTCGAACAGAACCTTGGCGAGCGCGGCAGTAGCGGACCGCTTCTCCTCTGGGTGGCCGTTCGCCACGGTTGCCGCGGTCTCGGTCGCCAGGGTTTGCGCCAGCTTCTCCCGAGCCAGTTTGTTTGAAGCGGCCTTGAGCTCGGGAAGGCGGGCCCACACGAGTTCCTTGACCTTCTCCCGCACGGCCAGCGCCTCCGCAGTGGGGGGCTTTGCCGCTCGCTTGGTGACGGCGTGCTGGGCGGCGAACTCCTCCTGGAACGCAATCAGGCCTTGGATCACCTTGTGGGCGGATTCGATCGCTTCCACGACGCGATCGTCGGCGACCTCCCGCATGTGGCCCTCGACCATCGTCACCGTGGATCGGGTTCCAGCGACGACGATGTCCATCCGGCCTGTTTCCAGAGCTTCGTCGCTCGGATGGGGCACGATCTGGTCTTCGTCCATCCCCAGGCGCACGGCGGCCACGGGCCCCTCGAACGGGGCCGGGGAAATGGTGAGCGCGGCCGATGCACCGAGCAAGGCCACCACGTCCGGCGGGGCATCGCGCTCGGCGGAGAGCACGGTGGCCACGATGTGGACCTCCTCACTGTACCCGTCCGGGAACAGCGGGCGGATGGGGCGGTCGATCAACCGTGCGGAGAGAACTGCATCGTCGGACGGTCGCCCCTCGCGTTTGAAGAACCCGCCGGGGATCTTTCCCCCGGCGTAGAACCGTTCCTCGAAGTCTACCCGCAGCGGGAAGTAGTCAAGCTCGCGGTCAGATGGCTGACACACGACGGTGACGAGGATCTTCGTGTCACCCCACGTCGCCAGGACCGCGGCATCGGCCTGCCGCGCGATAACCCCGCTCTCGAGGCGGAGCGTCTTTCCAGCTAGTGTCGTTTCAAGTTCTGGCATTCCCCTCACACACCTCTGATGTTCAGTTCCTGGATGATCTGCTGATACCGGCGAGGGTTCGTCCGGCGCAGGTACTGCAACAGCCGCCGTCGCTGGCCCACGATCACGTGCAAGCCGCGGCGAGTGTGAAAGTCCTTGCGATGGGTCTGCAGGTGCTCGGTGAGCTGGCTGATTCGCCCTGTCAGGAGAGCCGTCTGCACCTCAGCTGAACCGGTATCCGATGGATTCTTCGCGAACTTCTGGATGTACTCCTGTTTCGTCTGCTTTGATAGCGCCACATTCCACCTCCAATCGCCCGATCTCACGCTGGCGTGGCCTGAGAAGGGTTCAGTTAACGGAATCGACGGGACAGCTGCCGGCAGCGCCCTCGAATCTCCTCCACATCCAAGGTTAGAAACTCCCCTTCCACAAGAAGCGGCCGCCCGTCCACGAACACCGCCTCCACGTCGGAGCCCTGCCCTGCATAGACGAGATCCGCGAGCGGGTCGTAACCCGGACAGAAATGGATCCCCTGCATGCTGATCAGCACACCATCTGCCCGTCGTCCAGGCTCAATTGTACCCAGTTCCTTCCCCAGGCCAAGGGCAGTGGCTCCCCGAGTGGTCGCGCAGCGGAGGGTCTCGGCCGCAGGGAGCGCTTCCGGTCTGCCGGCCCGGACCTTGGCGAGGAGGGACGCGATCCGCATCTCCTCGATCATGTTCAGGTCCCCTGCTGACGCCGCCCCGTCTGTGCCCAGGGCGACGTTGACCCCGCCGTCGAGCATCTCCTGGACTGGGGCGATTCCGCAGGCGAGTTTGAGGTTCGACGTTGGGCAGTGCACAGAGGTCGCCCCGTGGGCGGCGAGAATCTCGATGTCCTTCTCCCCGATATGCACACAGTGGGCAGCGATCACGGGGACGGAGAACACGCCCAGTTCTTCCAACCATTCGGTCGGTGACTTCTTCTTCTCCGCTCGGATCTGCTCGACCTCGGTAGCGGTCTCGGCGAGATGGGTGTGGATCGGCACACGGGCCTCGCGGGCGAGTTCAGCGATGCGGTGCCACACCTCGGGAAGACAGGTGGTGGGGGAATGGGGGGCGAGCGCGGTGCGGATTCGCCCCTCTGCTGTTCCATCCCACTCTCGGACGAACCTTTCCGCCTCCTGGATCTCGGGCCCGATCTGGTGGGGGGTTGGGGCGATGATCCCGTAGGAAAGGAGAGCGCGCAGACCAGCTTCCTCTACAGCCTGTGCCACCTCGTCCATGAAGAAGTACATGTCGACAAGTGCCGTGGTTCCGCAACCGATCATCTCCGCCAGGCCGAGAAGGGATCCCCAGTACACGTCCTTCGCTGTGAGCTTCTTCTCTCGAGGCCAGATCTCCTCGCCGAGCCAGCGCTCGAGGGAGAGGTCCGGGGCCAGCCCACGGAAGAGGGTCATCGCAAGGTGGGTGTGGGCATTCACGAGCCCCGGGACGAGGAGGCATCCTTCGCCGTTCACCACTCGGTCGAACTCGCCATCGACGCCTCCACGGGAGACGATCGCTTCGTAGCGACGCCCCTCGATCACCACGTCGGCATGGGGAACGACGCCGCCCCCCGGCCGTTGGATCACCGTCGGACCGCGGATGAGAATGCGCATGAATACAGTATACGGACCGGAGAACACCCGCGGCCAATCCGGGCTATGATCGGGTAGAGATGGAAGGGAAAGAAGCGGAAGATGCCGCTTGTCGGTACCTGCAGACCCAGGGGATGCGGGTGGTCGCTCGCAACTGGCGCTGGCGCGGCGGCGAGGTGGACATCGTCGCCCGCGATGGGCCGACCCTCGTGTTTGTGGAGGTCAAAGCCCGTTCTCGCGAGACGCACGGGACTGCCGAGGAGGCCGTTACCCCAGGGAAGCGGGATCGATTGTGGCGGACGGCGCTTGCCTTCATTGGGGGGGAGCCCGAGGTTCCGGTGCGATTCGACGTGGTTGCAGTGAGGCCCCACGGCGTACGTCACATCCGTGACGCGTTCCGGGAGGAAGATGTTCGCTCAGGTCCTTAGCGCTGCGCTGTACGGGATCGAGGCCCGACTGATCGAGGTCCAGTGCGATGTTGGGCCAGGGCTTCCCGGGTTCGCGATCGTTGGGCTTGCCGAGAAAGAAGTATCCGAAGCGCGGGAGCGGGTCCGCTCCGCGATCCGCAACGCCGGTTTGACGTTTCCCCAGCTCCGCATCACGGCCAACCTCGCCCCGGCCGACCTCCGCAAGGAGGGCGTAGGGTTCGATCTCGCATTGGCTGTGGGCCTTCTCGTGGCTACGGGTCAGCTAACCGCGGGACAGACCGTAGATACGGTGTTCCTTGGGGAATTGGCCTTGGATGGAGGGTTGCGGCCGGTACGGGGAGCTCTGGCGATGGCCCTTGCCGCGCGGGAGGCGGGGATCAAGCGGGTGGTCGTGGCATCCGCTTCTGCAGCAGAGGCAGCACTCGTGGATGGGTTGGCTGTGTACGCGGTGGCGACCCTCGGGGAGGCCGTGTTGTTCCTCCGCGGCGAGAGATCCGTCCCCTCGCTACCCCGGATCCTTCCCGAGGACGAACCTGCGGACTGGATCGACCTCTCCCTCGTGCGGGGGCAGGAGCATGCCCGGAGGGCGCTGGAGATCGCGGCAGCCGGTGCGCACCACATGGTGATGATCGGCCCCCCCGGAGCAGGGAAGTCCCTCCTCTCCAAGTGCTTGTCGGGGATCCTTCCTTCTCTCTCGTTCGACGAGGCTCTTGCGGTGACGCGCGTCCACTCTGTGGCTGGAATGCTCACCCCGGACCGGCCGCTTCTCCGCCGACGTCCGTTCCGGTCTCCTCACCACACCGTGTCCTACGCGGGGATGGTCGGGGGGGGACATGGGATTCCCAGCCCTGGCGAGATCACCCTCGCTCACCACGGGGTGCTGTTCCTCGATGAGCTTCCGGAGTTCGACCGCAAGGTGCTGGAGGCGCTGCGCCAGCCCTTGGAGGAACGGCAGATCACGGTCGTGCGCGCGGGAAGCGCGGTGACGTTCCCGGCGTCGTTCATGCTTGTGGGGGCGATGAACCCCTGCCCATGCGGGCATCTTGGCGACCCGCTGCGACCCTGCCGGTGCCGGCCCCACGAGGTGGTGAGCTACCGAAAGCGTCTATCCGGGCCGTTTCTCGACCGAATGGACTTGTTCGTGCAGGTCCCTCGCCTCACGCGGGAGGAACTCCTTGCCGAGGGAGGGGGGGAGACCTCAGATGCGGTGCGGAAGCGGGTGAGAGATGCCCGCCTGGTTCAGCAGAATCGGTTTGGGGGAGGGGTGAGGACCAACGCGGAAATCGGACCGCGGGATGCCCGCCGCTTCTGCCAGGTTGGTCCCGAGGCCAAGGCGCTTCTAGGTCGGGCTGTAGACCACTTCGCCCTCACGGGCCGAGGCTACATCCGGACGCTCAAGGTCGCGCTCACGATTGCGGATCTTGCCGGGTCCGCTACCATCGAACCCGAACACGTGGCGGAGGCCTTGCAGTACCGTGCGTTTCCAGAGGAGGGAACAGCGTGAAATGGCTGTGGGTTGTCCTTTTTGTGGCCAGCGGGGTTACCTCGGTGATGGCCCAGGAGTTCACCGTAGGCCGGATCGAGGTCGTAGGGAACAACCACGTTCCGACGAAGGAGATCATCGCTGCGGTGCGGTTCGACGTGAACCAGACGGTCACGCGGGACGAGGTATTAGCCGCAGTCCAGGCTATCCAGAGGCTCGGGTACTTCACCCAAGTAACGCCAGAACTGACGTTTGATGGAGACCTGGTTGTGGTGAGGTTCAGAGTCGTGGAATACCCGAAAGTCGAGCGCATCACCTTCGAGGGCCTCCCGCCCGCTCCGACGGGAAGGGGAACCCTCCTGTCGTGGTTCCAGAACGCGCTGCTCGGCGGCAACAAGCCGTCCGAGACCAGGCTCCGAGAGATCCTCACCGACAAAGGCGTGAAGGCGGGGGCGGTGTTGAACCAGGTGAAGCTCGAGGCGGCCCTTGCGGCGTTGGCCGAGGAGTACCAGAAGACCGATTGGGCAACGATCCAGATCATTCCTGATCTGCGTGGGCTGGAACTGGTGTTCACCGTCGAGGAACTCCTGATTGTTGGGCACCATTTCCGCGGGCTGTCCACAATTCCCGAGGAGGAGGCGCGCAGTCTCGTTACGGTTCCGGTGGGAGAAGTGGGGAGGATCTCCCACATCCAAGCGACGTTGGGCGCGTTCGGCCGGTCCGTGTTCTTCGCGTCAGGAGGGGTCGGTGCGGAGATGGGAGAGGGCGGCGTGGTGCTGGTCTGGGATCTTGTGGAACGGACGCTCCTCCCGATTCCGACACCGCTCTCCGGGATCGACATCAGTGGCGTGACGGCGTTCCCGCTGGAGCGAATCGCGGGAAGGCTTGGATTGCTTCCCGGTGGCTCCGCCACGAACTACGATGTCCTCAAGGCGCTTGGGCCCATCTACGACTACTACCGCCGGGAAGGGCTGTTCATGATGGAGTTCGTGAATGAGGGAGTGGAAGGCGGTCGGCTTCAGGTGCACATCAAAGAAGGGAAGGTCGCGCGGGTCGAGGTTGGAGAAGAAACCCGCACTGCGGGATGGGTGATCGAACGGGTGATGGACCTCCCTCCGGGACAGCTTCTGACCGAGGGGCGGCTCGTGGCGAGCCGCCAAGCGCTGATGGCCCTCGGGTAC
Source organism: Candidatus Bipolaricaulis sp. (assembly GCA_020062805.1). Classification (GTDB taxonomy): domain Bacteria; phylum Bipolaricaulota; class Bipolaricaulia; order Bipolaricaulales; family Bipolaricaulaceae; genus Bipolaricaulis. The sequence continues at coordinate 5,266 of JAGUVP010000240.1, read as the reverse complement.
TTCGAGGATGTCGCCCTGGAGCCGAGGTGGGCTGCGGACGAGCTCGTTCTCAAGGTCACCGTGACCGACGTGGCCAACCTGGGATCGATCGGCGGAAATCTGGCGTTTTCCCCTCAAGACCAGGGGATTGTGGGCAACCTCACCTACAGCCAGAAGAACGTTCTGGGGAGAGCCATCGACCTCGCATTGTCCCTGGACAAGGGCCTGACAGGCAGTGGCGCCACGATGTGGAGCCTGTCGTTCCGCAGCCATTCGTTCCCCGTGTTCGACCTGGTCAGCCTGGAGTTCTACAGACGGGAAGAGGGGAGCGATCCCATCACGTTCACCCTCGGAGGAGGGGCGACTGTAGCCTATCCCCTCGCTCCGTACCTTGACCTATCTGTGGGTCTATCCAGCGAGAGAGCGTGGGAGTTTCCCGAGGAGACGCCCCTCGATCCGAAGACGTCGGTCGAGGTTGGCCTTGCGTACGACGATCGAGACAGCCCGTTCTTCCCGCGCACGGGCAGCCGGGGCCGTGTCTCGGTGGAGAAGGCGGGGACGTTCGCGCCAGGGGTCGAGTACCTGAGCTTGAAGGGTGATCTGGCCCAGTTTGCCCCTGTCGACCTTTCCCTGCTCCTTCGGGAGACGCGCGCCGTTCTCGCCTGGCGCACCACAGGCCGGTGGGGATGGGACCTCCCCGAGCGCTATTGGTTCACCCTCGGTGGGGTGGATACGGTGCGAGGAGCCAAAGGAGTGAGAACAGATCGCTACGGTCTTCTCAACACCGAATTCCGGATCGAGGTTGCCCAGGGTTCGTGGATCGCTGTGTTCGGCGACTTCGGCGTGACCTGGGACGGCACGATGAAGACATCGCTGGGAGTGGAGCTTGCGGCGAGCGTGGCGGGGATGTTCGTTCGGCTCGCCGTTGCCTGGCCGAACGACCGCGACCCCACGTGGGTTCCAGCGTTCGAGTTCGGGATGAGCCCGATGTTCTAGGGTAGACTGCAGACCATCACGGGAGGATTGAGATGAAGACACAGTGGATCGTGGGTTTGGTTGTGGGCGCGCTGGTCCTGGGTTTGGTCGGAGGTATCGTGGGGAGCGTGTTGTTTTCCCCCAAAACTGCGGGGGGAGACGTCACGACGCTCGCCGCCCGTGTGGCGAAGGTTGAGTCAGGCCAGAAGGAGATCGAGACGCGGGTCTCTGGAATCACGGCAAGCGGAGCGGGGCTCCGTGTGGCGATTGTGGACGCGGAGACCTTGTTCACGCGGGTCTTCCTCCCTCAGGTGCAAACCGAACGAGCGGCGATGGAGGCCAAAGCCCGCGACGTCCAGACTCTCCAAGCTGACTACGCGGCGGGGAAGGTCCAGCTTGCCACCTATCAGCAACGGTACCTGCGGCTCCAGGCGGAGTTTGTCCAGGCCTCTCTCCAGGTGAACATGGCCATGCTTGACAAGATGATCACCTCGCCCGGGTTCCTCAACATGCGGGCGGATCTTGAATCGGTGCGAACTCAGGCCAAGCCGATCGTAGACGAGGTTGAGAAGACGGTCAAGGAAGCTCAGGTCACGATTCTCGACATGCAGGGATTCAGTGAGCGGCTGCAGCAACTCCAGACGGCGTTTCAGCAGCTCGATCAGCTCTTGACGCAGGTTGCGGCAGCGAAGATGGTGGAGATCACGCAGCAGGTGGCGCGAGAAAAAGGGTACGACCTCGTGGTGCGGACGAAGGACGTGGTCATGTTCCGTCGAGAGTCCACGGTCGTCGACCTCTCCTCGGACGTGGAAGGCCGCCTGTGGAGCTTGTTCCCAACCCGGTGATCGCTGTCTGATCTGAGAGGGGGAGAACTCGCGATGCGAGGATGCCTCGTCGAGTCGGTGCCGAACGTGTCGGAGGGGCGCGACCGCGCGGCGATCGAGGCCATCGCGGCAGCCGTCCAGGAGGTGCCGACGGTGCGCCTCCTCGACGTTCAGTCAGATTCCGACCACCATCGCACGGTGTTTACCCTCGTGGGAGAGCCGCACGGGGTGGCCGAGGCGGTGCTCCGTCTGTTTGCGGCTGCCTTGCCGCGAATCGATCTACGTACCCATCGCGGGGAGCACCCGCGGATGGGGGCGGTGGATGTGGTCCCGTTTGTGCCGGTGCGTGGGGTGACGATGGCCGACTGCGTCACCCTCGCCCGGCAGGTAGGCCAAGAGGTGTGGGACCGGTTTCGGGTCCCGGTCTACTTGTACGAGGAGGCGGCGAGTCGCCCCGAGCGCCGGGACCTCGCCGCGATTCGCCGCGGGGAGTTCGAGGGTTTCGCACAGAAGATCCAGACTGAGGACTGGGCGCCGGACTTCGGGGAGAGGGTGCTCCACCCTGCTGCTGGGGCCACCGCGATCGGGGCCCGGGAGTTTCTCATCGCGTTCAACGTGAACCTTGGCACCTCCGATCTGAGGATCGCCAAAGCGGTTGCGCAGGCTGTGCGCGGTTCCTCGGGAGGGCTGCGGTACGTGAAGGCCCTCGGCCTGGCCCTTGGCAAGCGGGGAATCGTTCAGGTTTCGATGAACCTCACCAACTACAAGAAGACCCCTCTCGCCCGGACCCTCGAGATGGTGCGGGGCGAGGCTGCCCGGTACGGGGTGCCGGTCGTGGGCACGGAGATCGTGGGTCTGATTCCTGAGGAGGCGCTGTTCCAGGCGGCGGCCCACTACCTCAGCTTGGAGCAGTTCACGTCAGATCTGATCCTCGAACAACGGGTAGGCTCGGCCTTCAAGGGCTAATGCCGCGCCCGTTGCCGTTTCGCCGGGTGAGCGTGATCGGCCTCGCCCGGACCGGGCGGGCTGTTGTGGGCGCCCTCGCCCCCCGCGGGGTGAAGGTGTTCGTGTCCGAAGGGCGTCCGCTGACTCCCGAGGAAAAGGCGTTTCTCGCCAACCAGGCGGCATGGGAGGAACGCGGCCACACGGAGCGTGTTCTGGAGGCAGATCTTGTCGTCCCCAGCCCGGGCGTGCCGTCGCACAGCGCGGTGCTTCAGGAGGCGATCCGCCGACGGATTCCCGTCTGGTCCGAGATCGAGCTCGCGTACCGCGTCGCCGAACCTGAGATCCTCATCGCTGTCACCGGAACCAACGGCAAGACGACGACGGTTGAGCTCATCGGGGGGATCCTCCGCGCGGCGGGGCTCGATCCGGTGGTGGCGGGAAACATCGGCTGTCCCGCCATCTTCACGGCGGGCGAGGTGGCCGAACGACCCTGGGTGCTCGAGGTCAGCTCGTACCAGCTGGAGTGGACGGAGACGTTTCGCCCTTCGGTTGCCGTATGGCTCAACTTTTCTCCCGATCACCTCGATCACCACGGGACCCTCGCGGCGTACTTTGCAGCCAAGGGCCGGATCCTGGCCTGCCAGAGAGAAGAGGACGTGGCGATCTTGCCGCGGGAGGTCCTGACGTGCGTGGCCCCACGGGCGCAGGCCGTAGACCTCCACAGCATCGAGCTTCCCCCGGACTGGGGAACAGATCTGCCGGATCACCTCCGCGACGACCTTCGGGCAGCGTGGGCGGCGAGCTGTGCTGCGTACCCCGACCTGCGCTCATGTCCCCCCATCTACACCGAGGTCGCTGCGGCGCTCCACCAACCCCATCGTCTGGAGTGGGTGGGGGAGTTCAGGGGCATCCCGTTTGTGGATGACTCCAAAGGAACGAACGCTCACGCCACCGTTGCCGCGCTCGCCGCGGTTCCGGGCCCGGTGGTGCTGATCCTTGGGGGACGCCACAAACGGGGCGGCTACGAAGATCTCATCCCCTTCCTACGCGGCCGGGTGCGCATGTGCATCCTGATCGGCGAGTCGCAGGCGTACTTTGCCGACCTGCTCGCTTCGGGGGAGGTTCCTTATGAGATGGCCAGCGACCCCAGCGACGCCCTGCGCCAGGCGTACCGTGTCGCTCGACCGGGCGACACGGTGCTCCTCTCGCCGGCGTGCGCCAGCTTCGACCAGTTCCGAGACTACGCCCAACGGGGCGAACTCTTCCAGAAAGCGTTCTTCGCTCTCGATCTCGATATGGAGTAGGGGGTCTCTGTCCCCTGCTCGGGGGACACCGCGCACCTCTTCTCCGGAACGATAGCCGGGGGAGCTAACCCCGCGGTCCTTTGGCCGAAGGGACATGTGCGCCACACTACCTTTGCCATGGGGAGCCTTGAGGGCAAGATCGTGGTGGTCCTCGCTTTCTTGCTCTTGGCGGGTTTTCTGTTCGTCTACTCAGCGAGCTCTCCTCTGTCGCTGCGCCTGACCGGTGATCCGTGGTCACTGCTCAAGCGGCAGGTCGTCGGGGGGGTCCTCGGGTTGGCTGCCCTTGTCGTCCTGTGGCGGGTGGACTACCACGTGTGGGCGAAGATCGATGACCTGTTGCTGGGAGGAGCGTTCGTGCTCCTCATCCTTACCCTGGTTCCGCTGCTTGCGGAAGGGTCGCGCTGGTTGAGGCTCGGCCCGTTCCCGTTCCAGCCGTCCGAGATCGGCAAGGTTGCCCTCGTGCTGTACGTGGCGGGATCCCTCGTCCGCCGCGGAGGTCGGCTCGCGCGGTACCGGGAAGCGGTTCTCCCGTACGTGCTCGTGCTGGGGATGTTCGGGCTCGTGCTCCTTCTGCAGCCGGATTCGGGGATGCTCCTCGTGTACACGGTCACGGTCGCGTTCCTGTTGTGGGTGGGGGGGGTTCCCGTGCGCCACCTCCTTGTCACCCTGCTCGGAACGCTTCCGGTGGCTGGCGTGGTGCTGTTCTTTGCGCGGTACAGGTTGGAGCGGTTCGCCGCGTTTCTCAACCCAGAACCGTACCGGGATACCTACGGGTACCAGACGTTTCAGTCGTTGCTTGCCGTGGGATCGGGAGGGATGTTCGGTCGGGGGCTCGGCGCGTCGCGGGCGAAGCTGTTCTACCTCCCTGCGGCGCACAACGATTTCCTGTTCTCCGTAGTGGCCGAGGAAACGGGGCTCATCGGCTCGCTGTGCGTGATCGCTCTCCTGGGGTTTCTCGTGGTGTTGGGATTTCGTGCTGCCCGCCAAGCTCCGGACAAACTGGGGACACTCTATGCGTGGGGGGCTTCGTTCCTCCTGGGGTTCCAGGCCCTTCTCAACCTTGCGGTGGCGGTGGGGGTCGTGCCCGTGACCGGGTTGACCCTGCCCTTCTTGAGCTACGGTGGATCGTCGCTCATGGTGAGCCTGATGCTCGGCGGGCTCATCCTCGGCGTGGCCCGCGCGAGCCGGAGGGCCACGGTGGGGCTTCTCATCCCCGGGGTGCGAGGATGAAGGTTCTCG
>JAGUVP010000231.1 GCA_020062805.1 Candidatus Bipolaricaulis sp. | reverse complement strand
CTGGCCCAGCTCTTCCTCACCCAGGCCGGGGCGAGCGTCCTCGTGGTGGACGCGTTGCCCAGCGTCGGGCAGGGGGCGAACAAGGCGGCGATCGGCGGGGTCCGCGCCACCCATTCCGATCCGGCGAAGATCCGCCTTGGCCAGCGAACGATCGACATCATATCCACCTGGGAACAAACCCACGGCCAGGATATCGAGTGGCGGAGCGGGGGGTACGTGTTCGTGGCCTACACCCCCCGCGAGGAGAAGCTGCTCAAGGACCTCCTCGTGATCCAACACCGCTACGGCCTGGCGATCGAGTGGCTCGACGCGACGGCCCTCCTCGACGTCGTCCCGGACCTCAACCCGCGTGGACTCCTCGGGGGAACGCACTCCCCCCACGACGGCCACTGCTCGCCCTTGCTGGCCTGCCACGCGTTCTACGACGCGGCGCGGCGCCTCGGAGCCGCGTTCCGGTTCGGGGAAGCGGTGACGGGGATCGAGGTTCGGGAGGGCCGGGTGCGAGCGGTGCGGACGGATAAGGGCCGCTATGAAACACGGGTCGTGCTCAACGCCGCCGGGCCGTGGGCCCGCGCGGTGGGGAAGCTCGTCGGGCTCGACCATCCCGTTCAACCCGACTCCCACGAGGCCGGGGTCACGGAGCCGGTGGCCCCTTTCCTCGACCCGATGGTGGTGGACATCCGGCCCGTGCCGGGTTCGTCCAACTACTACTTTCACCAGCTCGCCTCGGGGCAGCTCACGTTCTGCATTTCTCCCCAGCCTCCCATCGTGGGAGAGGACTGCCGGGAGACAAGCGCGTTCCTGCCCATGATCGCCCGGCGGATGGTGGACCTCATGCCGCGGCTGACGAACCTGCGCGTGCGGCGCACGTGGCGGGGCTTGTACCCGATGACCCCGGACGGATCGCCCCTCGTCGGCCGGTCCGAGGAGGTGGGGGGGTACGCGATGGCGATCGGAATGTGCGGGCAAGGGGTGATGCTCGGTCCCGGCCTGGGCGAGCTCCTGGCACGGATGATCCGCGATGAGACCACCCCCGAGGACGCCGAGGTCCTGAAGATCCTCTCCCCGTACCGGGCGTTCGCCGCCCAGGAAGCCCTGAAGTAGCAGTGAAGGGACGGTAGGGGATACGATCACGGACAAGCCCTGGTCCACCGGGCACGAGCGGGGCGCACGCTGACGACGCGGCTCACCGGACGCCCGTGGGACCCACGGGATCCCGAGGAGGAGAACATGAGGACCTTCGGCAAGATCACACTCACCGCGGCCGTCAGCCTGGCTGCCCTGCTGCCTGTACCTGGAGCCGGGCAGTCGTGCTGCAACCGGCCTGACTTGGCCCTGACCACGTTCGCCGGGGACGCATGGTTCTATGGGGTGGCATGGAGCCCGCGGGGCGACCTCATCGCCGCCGCGGCGTGGGACAGCACGGTGCGGGTCTGGAACCCAGTCACGCTGAAGCCCGTTTACACCCTCCGCGGGCACCTGAGCTGGGTGCACACGGTCGCGTTCCATCCAGGAGAAGAGATCCTCGCCTCGGGGGCGCGCGACAAGGCGATCTTCCTATGGGACCTGCGTACAGGACGGGAGATCCGCCGGATCTACGGACATGCGGGCACTGTGAACGCGGTGGCGTGGAGTCCCGATGGAACGCTCCTCGCCTCGGCGTCAGACGACGGGACGGTCCGCCTGTGGGACACCACCCTTTGGGCCATCCTCCGGACGCTCGCGGGGCACGAAGGGCCCGTGTTGTGTCTCGCATTCAGCCCCGACGGGGCCACGTTGGCCACTGGCGGAGAGGACACCACGATCCGGCTGTGGGACGTCGCGTTGGGCCGCCAGATCCGATCCCTGTGGGGCCACCAGGCCCCGCTCCGCGCCCTGGCGTTCAGTCCGGATGGCCACCTCCTCGGAGGCGTGTCCCAGCTCTGGAGCGCACGGCTGTGGGATCTCGCCACAGGCAAGACACGGTACGAGTTCCCCAGCGGGATCTATCGCTCCTACTCCGCCGCGTTCAGCCCGAACGGTCGGTACCTCGCCGTGGGCCGCCAGGACGCGACGATCCGCCTCTACGACGTGGCCACGGGACACGAGACCCTCGTCCTCACCGGCCACACGGGCGGCGTACTCGGGCTGGAGTGGAGCCCGGACGGAAAGATGCTCATCTCCGGCTCAGCGGACAGCAAAGTCAAGCTGTGGGATGTGAGCAACCTGCGGTAGGGCCGCCGTCCGG
>JAGUVP010000318.1 GCA_020062805.1 Candidatus Bipolaricaulis sp. | reverse complement strand
TCCGGCCCGGCTCGTTCACCGTCGATATCATCCTCTTCACTCAGCCGGAGGTTCAGCAGGCCATCCAGACGGCTGGCTCCGTCACACTCATCCTCGCCGCACTGAAGGCCCTGGGACTGATCGCCGACGCCCGCGAGAGCGTGATCAGCTTGATCAAGAAGCTTGGCCGAAAGCCGAAGCCCGAGGAGATCAAGCAGCTTGATGCCGGCGACTTCCAGTACTCCGTGGATGGCAAGAGCATCACCGTCAGCGCGCCAGTGCACCAGCTCATCCAGAACGCTGGCATAGTGCAGAACATCCAGAACGTCTACCAGGCGCCCATGAATGATGAGCGGATCGTGTCAGTGAAGTCGTATCTTGCCGATCGGGAGGCTGAGAGCCTCGTGCGGGTGAACAAGGACGACCTTCGGGCAGTCCGTTCCTTCACTCAGCCGGACAACGACGCGGCGGCACTTTCTCCGGCGGCGACGCGATCCACCGTATACCTGAATCCCAGGCGGGGCTCATTCGAGGGTGATGGGCGGAACTGGTCGTTCCGGCGTGGTGAGTCCATCCTGAAGGCGACCATCCGCGACCAGAACTTCCTGCAGCGCTGCCAGCGCGGAGAGGTTCGCCTCCATGCCAGCGACCTGCTGAAGGTTGAGCTGCAGGAGACGCAGGTTCTGCACGGCACCCAAGTCAACTCGACCTGGGAGATCCTGCAGGTGCTGGACTACGTGCTTGGGGCCTCGCAGATCTCGTTCCTCGAGTCGGACCAAGGCTCGCGCGAGGATTCCTGAGGTCCGCTGGGCTCCATCCCATGCCCCCCGGCCCCGCCATCGCCTGACGCAAGGAGCATGACCCGGTCGCGCCTCTACCGTACTGGTCTCGTCGCCTTCCCTCACGAGCGCCTTGCAGGCTCGTCCACGGCGCGCGGGATGGGCTGGACGATCTCCCTTTGCCGGCGGGCGAAGTCCGGGCAGCCGCACGAAGGCTCGGATGTATTGATTCGTGCCTCCTCATGGGTCGCCGCTCAACGCGCACTCCACCTCGTGGATGGCTGCTGGCTGCTCTTGGAGGGGAGCCCCGCTCCGCTTCGGTTCCCCCTGTTTGCTCACAACGATGCCGAGCCCGAATGGATCGAGCCAAGAGGGCGGCGTCACCTTGCCGACTCAAGCTGGCGGGCGCTTGGTTTTCCGAGAGCATGCGAGCTGGCTGCATTGGCTTCACGACGGCGCAGGTGGGTCTACGCAATCGCACGCTTGAGATTCAGTCAGAAGCTGTTCTCCGTGGAATCGGTTGACCTTGAGCCGTTCACGTCGAGTCACCTGTCGGTCTCCGCTCTGCCCGCAGATCACATCACCTTTTCGCACGCGATCGTCTCAGCCTACTCTGCGATTGAGGAGCTTGGGCTCGAGTTGCGTGCGTCGAACAAACGGCCAAGCCGAATCAACGGGGAATGGAACCCGGAGGTCAGAGCGGATCTGGAGCGGAGGCTGCGGAGGGCAGGCGTGGACCTGGACGATGACGTCCTGTGGATGGTGCGTGCTAGGCGGAAGCTGGAAACCGCCCGTCCGGTTCCTGCGACGAGACTGGTTCCTTGGTGCGGATGGGGAGTGCGGGATGCGGATCTGCGCGTCTGCGACGCGATTGCCTATGCGCACTGGTTGCGATCCTGCGTGGCGGCCCATACGGCAAAGGACCTCACCCGCGTTCTGTCGCCATACGATGTCGTGAACGTCCAGATGCTCGTTAGGCGCCTGATTCTGGATGTCCTTGCCGTTGACACCACCGCACCGCCGGCACGCCGCCGAGGCAACTGGGTGACCGGCCACGGCCGGTGACTGGGCAATGGGTTGCCCGTCAACCCACCACCCGGGTGGTGGGTTGACGGGCGATGGCACGCCCTTTGTTCTTGCGGCCTTCACGTGACAGGGCTAGGCTGCCCGGTCATGAAGCAACTGAAGCCGCTTGGAGCCGTGCGTCGCGCCAAGGGACTCACGCTCGCCAAGGTCGCGGCCATCATGAAGACGAGCACCTCTACGCTCTCCGACTTCGAGTCCGGGAAGGAAGAGGTCACCGATGACTACATCGGGCGCTACGCGATGGCCATCAAGGAACCAGTGCATGAAGTTAGCCTACGTTACTGGGTCGCGGTCCAGATGCGCGCCATAGTGAGACTTGAGGCAGCGCACAGGAAACTTGAGACTCGGTACGCGAAAAGGGCCTTGCGCAAGTTAGCCTAAGTAGGTAGTCTCCTGGCCGGCAACCAGGGTGATGGCTGCCCCCCAGGGGAGGGCTCGTGAAGGGCCCACTGCCACAGCGGTTCACTGGCACGATCATCATCGCCGCTAGCGAGGAG
>JAGUVP010000023.1 GCA_020062805.1 Candidatus Bipolaricaulis sp. | reverse complement strand
TGCGGTGGCGCCCCGGGGGGTAGAAGCGAGCCACGAGCGATGCCAAGTCGCTCGTCGTGTGGAGCGGCCGCACCCGCACGATCGCCCGCGCGATCCGGCGGGCGTATCGTTCCTCCCCGTACTCCCAGATGATGCGCGCTAGATCGGTTTCCGAGAGGTGATTCACGAGATCGGCCGCGGTGGTAGCGGCGCCTGGATCCATCCGCATGTCGAGCGGAGCGTCCGCCAGAAACGAGAACCCGCGCGCCGGGGAGTCGAATTGAAGCGACGACGTGCCGAGATCGAACACGACTCCGTCCACCCGAGGGATGGAAAGCGGAGCGAGAAGCGCGGGGAGGTCGCGGAAGTCCCCTTGGAGCAGTCGGACCCGATCGGCAAACGGCTCCAGGCGTTCGCGGGCGATGGCGAGCGCCTGCGGGTCCCGATCCACACCGACGACGCTCGCACCGCAGGCGAGAAGGGCCTCGCTGTGGCCACCTGTTCCCACTGTGGCGTCCACGAAACACTTCCCCGATCCCGGGTCGAGGAAGCGCAGGGCTTCCTCGACCAGCACCGGTTCATGCAGGGAGAACAGGGTCCCTCCACCCGGATCCGGAACGGTGTTCTACGGGACCACCGGGAGAAGGTCGACCCACGTCCCGTCGATCAACCGCAGGAGACGGGTCGGGCTTTCGCCCACCGCCGCGAGAAGGCCACCCTTCCCCCAACGTACCCACATCGCCCCCTCGGCCCCCGGCACCACCGCGATCTCCTCGGAACCGAGCTCGTACACAAAGACCTCCTGGATCGGGTGACCGAGGGCCTGGCCCACAAACGCCAGCTTCGTTCCGTCGGGAGAGAACGCCGGGCACAGGGCGGGCGTGGCCACCCGCACCGCCCGCTCCTGCACGAGGTCGACCAGGTACAGGGTCGGCATTCGCTCGACCTCGGGGAGGAGGATCCCGGGTTCCTCCTCCAACGCGATCACCAGGTAGCGACCGCTCGGATCGGCAGCAAGGAAGAGAGGGGACAGAAGCAGGAACGTCATCTGACACTCCTCTCCGCACGTGATACGCAGGGGAAGCTCGTCGCCACCCAGGATGCGGAACGTCCCGTCCTCGGCGAGGAGGACCGTGTGGTCACCCGCCGGGTAGAACGCCAGAACGCCCTCGTAGAGAAGGGTGATCTCACCCGTTTCCCGATCGAGTGCCCACAGGGACACTTGCTCGTCCCCGGCCTGGAGGTAGAGGACCGTTCCATCCCCGCCGTAGCGGGGGGAAAGGATGACCTCGTCAAACGAACGCAGTTCCTGAGGTTCCTCCCCCGGCCTCCACTCCACAAGTCGTCCCCCGATCGGGAACCCGTACTCGTCCGTGTCCAAAACGAGGAGCAGCAGGTTCCCCTCCGGAGATCCATCACAGACCTGGACCATCTGACCTTCTCCGGGAACGAACGGCTCCCCGACAAGGTTTCCCTCCGGGTCGAGAACCCATACCCCGCCCCCCTCGGGGATCAGCTCGTACTCCCCTTGTGGAGAGAGGACGACCGCCAACGAGCCATCGGGTCCCTCCACGGGGATGTTGAGGGGCACCATACACCCCGTGAGCAACACCGCACCCACCACCCCGACCAATGCTGTCGCCCTGCGCATCACGATCACCCCTTCCTCCTTGCTCGACGTGCCTGTTTTGCGCAGTGTGACCCACGACCAGGCCGTGTGCAACCGCGGTGTCCCCCCAGGATCGAGCCCTCTCAGGGCCGAGGAAGCGGACCCGAGAGGTTCGGAGTCCAGTTCCCAGCGACGACCCGATCGCTGAGCTCAACGACCGCGGCCAGCTGCAGGACGGGATCCGGCACACCTTCGCTGGCCAGGAAGCGGGCGATGTTCGCGTAGGTCGCGGCGGCGTTGGCGTCGTTGTCGGACTGCCCACGAACCCCTGGGGCCACGGCCAGGACGTAGGCCGCGTCCGGGTTGAGCCGGATCCAGCGTACCCCCGCCTCCTGCCAACCCTGGTACTGAAGCACGATGTGGGCGGAGTCGGGCGTCCTCTGAACGTGGTCCTCCGCTGAGCCGACGACGATCACCCGCAGGTCCGGGTTCGCCTCCAGTGCCGTCCGGTAGTGCCGGCTCATGTCGCGGATCGCCCAGAACGACCGCGCCTCGTCGAGGGTCGCCACGCCAGCCGGCCACGGGACGAACAGCCCGTGCACAACAGCTGCCTCAAGCGCGTGGGTCGAGAACACACGTTTCCCTTGCCCGTTGAACGTGCCGAGGTAGGCACCGAGGGCATAGTCAGCTGGATCGTAGCGGTTGTTTCCGTTCAGATCGTGGTACAGAACACCCCGCCCCCAATCCCCCCGCGGGCCGCCCCCCTGCGCACGGGCGGTGGAATCCCAGCGGAGCCGGGAGTAGTCCACGTCGCACTCCGCCCCATCGGCCGTGAGTCGCCCCGAACCCGGGATGTAGGCGGGGTTCGCACCATCGCGCGATCCGAGGTCCACCGTGGTGAACTGGACCCCCGCCGGGTTCTCCCACCCCACGTACCAGTCCACCGGCATGACCTCCCCGAACAGGCCGAGGGCCACCACCGCCGTGTTCCCGCCGTTGGACAGGCCGATGAGACCCACCTGGAGGATCGGATACGGCACCAGGTCCTCCACCGCGCACCCTCCCATGGTGGTGATCTCGCCCCGCAGGAACCGCACCACATCGCGCAGCGCCCGCAGGGAATCGAGCCCGCGGTGGTCGTAGATCCCCCCGGAGGACAGCGGCGGATGCCCGCCACCGGGGAACGCGAATTGGACGCGCACCAGCCCCTGAGCCACGTAAGAGTCCAGAGCACGACTCGGGGGGAGATCCACGGATCCCGTGCTGTCCGCCCCCACCACCTCGACCACCGCTGCTGTGCCTGTTCCGTAACGCGGCTCGTCGGGGCCGGTGAGACGGACGACGATCCCTCGGCCGGGGGCGGCCTCGGACGCGATCCAGGCCACGGT
>JAGUVP010000167.1 GCA_020062805.1 Candidatus Bipolaricaulis sp. | reverse complement strand
GTGGGAATCCGCGTGAGGTACCAGTACTCCGCCCCGGCGATGTGCCGCAGGATGCGGCGGATGCTCGGGGCACGAAGATTGTGGATTCCCTTGCCTTTCTCCTCCGGATCACCGCGATCGAGAACGTCCGGGGGAAGGTCCTCGACGAGCGTGAGGAGCGTTCGCCGGTGGTGGGTCATCCACCGCAGGTCGCGCTCGAACTCGTCCCGGGTGGGGGCATGACGATCCCCAGCGAACAGGGCCCGGGTGTCCCCCCGCTTCACCGGGCAGCGTAGATCGCGAACCTTCTCCACGACCTCGATCTCGCGCTCGGTGCGCGAGACGGGCTCGAACCCGGAGAGCCAGTCCAAGAGACGCTCGATGCGCGACGGGAGGACCTCCAGCGCTTCTTCCGGCGACGCCCCCCGCGAGAAGCACCCCGGGAGGTCGAGGACCCACGCGTAGGTCCAGCTTTCCTCGCCTATCTCCAACCCGACGCTATACCGTGAGTGCACGCTACTTCCCATCATCCGCCACCCACAGGAGCACCGTGCCGTCCTCTGACCCTGTGGCGAGGATCCTCCCGTCGGGCGTGAACGCGAGCGCGGTGCCGCCTCCCGCATGGCCGGTGAGGGTGCGCAGCGGGCGCCCTTTAGCTACGTCCCACAGGAACACCACGCCAAACCCGCCCTCCGTGGCGAGCACCTTCCCATCGGGGGAGAACGCCATCGCGGGGACATCGCGCGCGAGCACGGTGAGGTTATGCCGAAGCTCTCCTGTGGCCGCATCCCACAGCTTAACCGTGTGGTCCGGGGAACCGGAAGCGAGGGTCCGGCCGTCGGGGGAGAACGCCACCGCGATCCCCCCGCTCCCGTGGCCAAGGAGCGCGCGGACGATCGCCCCTGTACCCACGTCCCACATCCGGATCGTGGCGTCGCTCGACCCCGAGGCGACGATGGCCCCGTCGGCGGAAAACGCCACCGAGTTCACAGCCGCTGTATGGCCTCTCAGGGTGCGGATCTCCCGACCGGTGGACGGATCCCACAGCTTCACCGTGCCGTCGCTGGACCCGGAAGCGAGGATCGCCCCATCGGGAGAAAACGCGGCCGACGTGACATACCCCGTGTGTCCAGCGAGCGTGCGGATCTCCTTTCCTGTAGAAGGATCCCAAAGCTTCACCATCCGGTCGTAGGACGCGGAGGAGAGCACCTTCCCATCCGGGGAGAACGCGATCGAACGGACGTAGCCCGTGTGCCCGATGAGGAGGGCCAGGAGTTGCAGGCTTGCTGCATCCCGAATCTCCGCTCCGCTGGCAGTTCCCACCGCCAGCTTCGTCCCATCCGGGGAGTAGGAGAGGCAGGTGACCGTTCCGATCGCGAGCCGCCCCACCGCTCCCTCGGGAAGGCTTCCTGTCGGCTGGGCAACCCCGAGCGCTCCCGCAGCCAGCACGATCCACGCGAGTCCAATGGACTTGATCATCACCCAGCGCCTCCTCCACGAACGCCGACCTCCACAGGCCCCATGCTACCACTGCGGGGCACGTGAGACCCGCTCAGTGCATGGTCTGCATGTCGATGAGGCCGCGGCGGTGGGCGATCCGTTCCGCCCACCGGAAGAACAAGACCGACGCCACGGCGAGCACCACCGTGGAGAGGGCGAGGATCAGGATCACGGTCCCCGTGGAGAGGGAGCGCAGTGCCTCGTTCCCTCCGTCACCAAGGACCGATCGCCGCAGGGCCTCCAACCAGTACGTGACCGGAAGCCCCTTCCCCACCGCCTGGAGCGGGGCCGGGAGGACATCGAGGGGAAACACCACGCCGGAGAGGAGGTACAGCGCCCCAGCCACCCCCTGGCCGATGAAGTAGTTGTGCCGAGCGGTGAGGAGCGTCGCCCCGCCGAGGAGAAGGCCCATGAACGCGAGCGCCGCCAACCCGAGGACGAGGGCCCCGGCGAGCAACCCCCAGTCCACCTGCCCCGGCGGAATCCGGATCCCGAGGGCTCCCACCCCGAACAGGAGGGTGATCGTCGTGGCGACGGTCGAGATCGCTGTTTTAGCCGTCCCGCGGCCGAGGAGGTAGGTGTAGATGTTCAACGGGGCCGCGTACATGTACTTGAGCATCCCGTAGTGCTCGCGGTCGTCAATGACCGCCCAGCTCACACCAAGCAGGACCCCGCTCACATAGATGTAGAACGCGTTCCCCACGAAGATGTACGGGAAGAGAGGGTTCTCCAGCCCCCCTCGGGCGACGACGAGGTACATGAACACGAGGATAAGCGCTCCCGCCACCGGCTTGACCACGGAGTAGACGGCGAACAGGAACGGATCCGTCCAGTTCGACTCGATCTGCCAACCCAGCCACGCCGCCACCCGCAGGCTCCGCCACGACTCTCCACCTCGCACCCGCGCCGTCATGCCGACCCCCACGGAGCATTCTCACCGCAGAGCAGCGGAGTTCGCAGAGAGAAGAGGTCGTAGCGTCGGGGTTCATCCCCGACGGCTGTTCGTCGCAGACAGGCTGCGACGCTACGAACCCTTGGGTAATTGGATTCAGTTCCGAAACTGGTTTTCTCTGCGACCTCTGTGCCTCTGCGGTGAAAGCGCTCCATCGTCATCACTGGCCCCGCAGGGTGAGGCGGCCTTCGCGCTTGGCCAGGTCCTCGAAGTAGCGCAGCGCGCGGTGGGCGAAGAACAGGAACGCCGCCCCCAGCACGGCCAGCGTCCCAAGCTCGATTCCCACGGGGAGAAACTTGAACCCCTCCATCATCTCCGGGTACAGAAGTTGCCGCATCGCATCCAGTCCCAACGTGATCGGGACGATCGAGGCGCCCAGCGCGACGAGGAACCCGAGCGCCCGCACCGGGAAGTAGAACCCCGACACGAGGAACACCGGCTCCTGGAGAAGGTCGGCCAGTTGCCACGCCTGGCGCCCCCAGAGGAGGAACAGCGACGCCATCAGCATGCCGAGCCCGTACAGGGCCACGAGGGTGAGCAGGAACACGCCGATCAGGGCGGGCACGCTCGTGGGGGCCATCGGCACCCGGAACACGAGGATCCCCGCTACGAGGACCCCCACGGCCCGGATCGTGGTGGCGAAGATCCCCCCGACCGCCATCCCGAGGAGGATCGCCATCCGCGACGTGGGGGCGATGATGTAGAGTTCGAGGTTCCCCGTCTCCTTCTCCCAATAGAGCTGACTGGCCATGCTCCACAGGATGTTCATCCAGTACGCGGTCATCGCCCCACCGAGAACGACGAATCCCGTGAACTCAGGGGGCGCGCCGATCGCCCGGTAGATGTACACGTAGGCCGCCACCTGGAGGAGAGGGAGGAATACGTCGAACAGCATCCAGCTCTTCTCCCGCTGCATCCCCACCACCCGCGGGTAGGCGCGGCCCCACACCGTGCGCAGGAACGTCCCCGTCTCAGCGCGGAGGCTCATCGCCACCCTCTCTCCCCTCCGTCAGGCCCCGCCCGACGAGGCGGAGAAACACGTCCTCCAGGGTCGGCTCACGCTTTTCCAGGGACAGGAGCCGTGCCCCCGCCCCCTGGATCGCGGACAGCACCGGGACGAGGGCGTTCTCGTCGGCGAGGATGAGGTCGAGCTCGGTGTGCCCATCCCGTGCCGCGTGGGTGAACCGCTGGACCCCGCCTGCGCTCCCGAGGAGCAGGCCCAGGTCGCGGTCCCCGTCCACCTTGAGGCGGAACACCGCCTCGCCCCGGAGGCCCCGTTTGAGGGCGGCCGGCGTGTCACAGGCCAGCACTTTCCCCTGGTCGATGATCGCCACCCGGTCGCACAGCTCGTCCGCCTCGTACATGTAGTGGGTGGTGAGGAGCAGCGTCCGGTCGGGGTGCTCGTCCACCCACTCCCGGGTGTAGGAGCGCAGGGTGCGCGCCGTCTGGACATCAAGGCCGATCGTCGGCTCGTCGAGGAACAGGACCTCTGGGTCGGTGAGGAACCCGCGGGCGAAGTTCATCTTCTGGCGCATCCCCGTCGAGAGGTGGTAGATCTTCGTCTTCCCCCGGTCGGCGAGGCCGACGATCCCCAAGAGCTCCTTGATCCTCTTCTTCGCTTCCCCGCTCTGCATCCCATAGAACTGGGAGAACATCCACAGGTTCTCCTCCACGGTGAGGAGGCCGTACCCGGACGACTCGCCGCCGGAGACCATCCCGATGTGGCGGCGCACCTCCCATGGATTGGCGACCACGTCCGCGCCCGCGACGCGCGCCGTGCCCGCGGTCGGGGAGAGGAGGGTGGCGAGGATC
>JAGUVP010000015.1 GCA_020062805.1 Candidatus Bipolaricaulis sp. | reverse complement strand
GGACAACGGACCCTAAGAATGAAGGTCTGACCCCGGAACTTCGATCCCCAGGCTGTTGATGAGCGCGCGGTCCACCTCGCGCATCTTCTCCGCACCGAGCTTTCCTACCTGCCTTCCGAGTCGCGACTGGGCAATCGTCTGGATCTGTTCACACTTGACGATGCTGTCCTGCGGAAGCCCGCTCTCGCGCGCCTCAATCATCACGTGAAAGGGGTAGGGACGACGAGCGCGGCTGGAGATGGCCGCTACAACCGTCGTGGGGCTGAACTCGTTGCCGGTGTCGTTCTGGATGACGAGCGCTGGTCTCACCCCAGTCTGCTCCGATCCCCTGCCCGGCGACCAGTCCACCTCGTAGATGCCCCCGCGCCTAGTCATCGCTCAGGACAACGGGGCTTGTGATGTTCAGAGCTTCCTCTGCTTGCGCGAGGTTCTCCCGGGCGAACTCCCGATAGCCCTCGGCCATGAGGGCATGCAGGCGCTCTCGCTTCTTCTCCGCGAGAAGCTCGGCGAACATACCGCTCCTTGACGCTCCTTTCTCCGCCGCCACAGCGTCGGCGAACTCCAGCAGCTCGTGAGGCAGGCTGATCGTCACCTTCAGCGTTCGCATCGGCTTCATACCATCACCTCATACGAACCATACCATACAGGCCTATGACCTGCCAGCCATAACGCCTATACCCCCGACTACGGACCATGCACCACGGACTCCGGACTCTCGGCTACGGACTCCCGACTCCGCACCATGGACTACGCACTACGGACCACGGACAACGGACCCTAAGAATGAAGGTCTGACCCCGGAACTTTGCGGACCACGGACTCCGGACTATGGACTGCAGACCACGGACTCCGCACCATGAACTCTCGACTCTCCCCAAGTCACGCACCATACACCCTTACCTCCCTTCCCTGCCATGCAGCCGCAGGTGTTCGCCCCACTTCACGTGCTACAATCGAGAAGCTCGGGGCATCCACGCGTGTCTGGCAGCGAGAAAGGAGTGTAGCATGCACGAAGCTCCTAAGATGGACCTACGAGAGCGCATCGAGCCGATCCTCGGTGATCCTGACGTCCTGGCCGTGATCCTGTTCGGAAGCAGGTCACGTGGCGACGCGGGCTCGGGTTCGGACACCGATATCTGCGTCGTCCTCGGAGATGTCGTTCCAGAGAAGATCCTGTATGCCCGAAAGCGCCTAGCATACTTGTCCGCCTGCGACTTGGACATCCATGTGTTCCAGCAGATGCCCCTCTACCTACGCCGCCGTGTACTGCGGGACGGCCGAGTGCTGTTCTGCCGGGACGAAGATGCCCTCTACGACATCGCGTACAGGACAGCCCAGCAGTTCGAGGACTTTCGCCACATCCACACCGCGTACCTCCAGGCCGTGGCCCATGGGTAGGCTCGACCGAGAACGGATCCTCGTCAAGGTCGACCAGCTCGACCGCTACTTGGCTGAACTTTCGGTGGTCGCTCCCGAGAGGCGAGAGGCGTACGCGGAGACCAAGACCAAACGGGCATGCGAGCGGTTGCTCCAGCTGTGCGTAGAGGTTGTCGTCGACATTTGCGCACTGCTGGTGTCCGGACTTCGCCTCGGGATCCCGAGCGAAGTGGATGATCTAATCGGCAAACTCGCCCAGCACGGTATCCTATCCGATGAACTCGCCAGGACGATTCGGAGGATGAAGGGCCTTCGCAACGTGCTGGTGCACGCGTACGCCCAGATTGACGACGACCTTGTGTTCGAGGCCCTGTCCGAGCGAGAGGCAGGGTTCTCCGCGTTCCGCCGCGAGATTATCGCGCTGCTTGAGCGCTGACATGGCCGCTCCTCCGTGCCTGGTCCCTCCCGCCGCAGTCTCGGTTCTCTGGACCACGGACTCCGGACTCTCGGCTACGGACTCCCGGCTCCGCACCATGGACTACGCACTACGGACCACGGACAACGGACCCTAAGAATGAAGGTCTGACCCCGGAACTTACGGACTCCGGACCATGGACTCTGGACTACGCACCATGGACTACATCCAGCAAGACCTTCTCCAACCTCTCCGCGAGCTTCCGGATGTCGTGGTGCTCTTCCACGTACGCCCGGCCGCGCTTTCCCATGGCCTCGCGCTCTTCCCGCGGCATCTGAGAAAGCCGCACGATGGCATCGGCCAGGGCTTGAGGATCGCGCGGGGGCACGGTGAGACCGCACGCAGCGTCCTTGACCGGGTTGTTCGCCGGCGCACCCGCGAACACGATCGGCTTTGCTGCCGCCATGTAGTCGAACAGCTTGTTCAGGCTGACGCCGTACCGGTAGAGCGGCAAGTCCTGCAGCACAACCACCAACGCGTCAGCTTCAGCAAGCGTCTGCGGCACAAACTGCTTGGGGACCGAGTCTCGAAACTCCACATTCGGCAGCCCCCAACTGCGGGCCATGGCCATCAGCCGTTCCTTCTCTGGTCCGCTACCGACCAGCACAAACCGGATCGATCCCTCGCCAGAAGCAGCCAAGCAACGGACCGCCTCAAGCAGCACGTCCAGCGCGTTCGCCTGCCCGTGCGCGCCGAGGTACATGACCACGAAATCGCTTTCTTCTCTGCCTTCGTCAGGCCCTGTAGAGAGGAAATCACTCGACAGGTCAACCCCGTTTGGTATCCAGACGACCTTCTCCCGCGCGATACCGCACGCAGTGATGTACTCATGCGCAAAAGGAAGGAGCGTGATGATCCGTTCCGCGCACCGGTAGAGGAACCGTTCGAGCCAGCGGAGCGCCAGGGTGAGGGGGTGGCGGGAGCTGAGTGCGCCCATGTCCACTAGCGTCTGCGGCCACAGGTCGCGCACCTCCATCACGAACCGCGCGCGGTGCCGCCTGGCCACCCGGTACGCGGCGAGCACCGCCAGAAGGTGCACCGAGGACCCAATCACGATGTCCGGCCGCCCCACGTCCGGCATCCCTCTGGGAAATGCCCTGCCCAGCCGCCACGCTCGCCACATGTAGACCACCATGCTCCACACCCGGCCCAGGTTGTTGCCCGAGTACGGAGGCGTGCGCAGCCAGACGAACTTCACCCCATCCACATCTTCCACTGACCAGCGCTTAGGGGGCTCCAACCCGGCGTGTCGTCCCACGCCGTGCAGAAAGCTCGATGCGAAGACCGTCACCCTATGGCCGCGCCCCACCAGCTCCTTTCCCAGATCGTGATGTCGCGTGCCGCCGGGCAGCGTACTTGGGTGCGCGTGGTGGTTGAAGATCCAGATGTTCATCGCGATAGCAGCTTATCGTAGAGCGCAAGGAGTTTCTCGCTTTCGCGCTCCCAGTTGTACTTCTCCTCTACGGCCCGCCGGCCGTTCTCCCCCATTCGGCGTGCCTTGTCGGGGTGTGCGATCAGATACTCGATGGCGGCGGCGATCGCTTGCGGGTCGAGCGGATCCACACACAAGCCGCACTCATTCCCTTCCACGATCTCCTTCCATAGCGGGAAGCTCGACGCCACGACCGGCAGTCCTGCCGCCATGTACTCGAACAGCTTCACGGGCAACGCAACAATGTACCGGGGCGCAGGGTGGAGACAGACCAATCCGATGCTGGCGTGCTTCAGTTCCTCGTAGACGGCTGGGGGATCAAGCCAGCCAAGCATCCGCACCCGCTTCCAGCCAGGCAGGGCCGACAGCTCCTCGCCGATTCCCGGGGGCTCGAAGCGACCGATGAGTCGAAGCCTCACGTCACAGGTCTGGGCAACCCTGACAAGAGCCTGCACCATCTCGAACGCTCCCCGCAGCCGACCGATGCCCCCGACGTAGATGAGCTGACTGCGATGCCTCGAGCGCTCCTCAACTGCCGGGCACGGCAACATGGAGAGCGAGGGGTAGTTACGTATCACAACTGGGTCGAATCTAACGAACCTCTCCGCGATGCCTTCCGTGGCCACAACCACGGCGTCCACAGCGCGAGCCAGCAACTTCTCGCCAAACCCGACAGCTGCAGCCGCCGGCCTGCGCAGGGCTCTCGGGATCCAGTGCTTGGTGAGGACTTGCTCCGGAACATCCTCATGCACATCGTAGATCACCTTCGCGCAGGTCGTTAGCCTAAGCAGGAGTCCGACCGGAAGAAGCTCGGGGTCATGGAAGTGGTACACATCGGCATGTTCCCGTTGAGCCAGGCGAAACGCTCGCCATGTCAGGCCGATCATCCGCTCCAGCCGATTCCGCGGCTCGGGCAGGCCCTTGATCCGTATTCCCTCGACCTCAACATTCCCATCATGCTGCGCGACGAGGATCACCTCGTACCCCGCGCCCGCCAGCGTCTTGGCCTGCTTGTGGAAGATACGTGTGTCGGATGAAGGGTGGACGGTGGTGAGATGGACTGCCCTTTTCACCAGGTTCATCGCATACTCACTTTCATCTCCACAGACCCTCTGCTCCGCCTCGACTCGATCATTGACATCGCCCATCTACCTGATGGAGTTAAGCTCCAGACTGGACTGTCTTGGCCGGCGAGGTCCCTCCATGACGGCCCGTAGCAACCAAACGACCACCACCGTGAGGATCAAGCCATGCGTGAACAGCGACGTGAACAAGGCAGAGTTGACAAGGGCCATCGAAGGCATTGCCGCTACAGCAGCGACGAGATGCGGCGGAAGGCGTCTTCCCACACTATCCAGAGTATGCAGAACGAACCCCAACACCATGGAGAAGAGGAACATACCCATGAAGCCAAAGTGCGCATACGCGTCTCCCAGGTAACCCACATTGGGGCTGAAATCCCTTCCCCAGTACGCCCACGCGATTACCCGTGTGATTGGCATCTCATAGGGGAACCTGATGAAAGGAGCAAGAAAGGAATTCGACAACATCACAAGAGGATGGCCCGTCTGGGAGAAGAAATCGTAGTAGATCAGATGATTCGCGGCTGGGACAAAGAACAGCCGGCGGACGAATAGCGACGGAGGAAGATGGTTCCCACTTGCCAGGAAGACCAGATAGGCACCGACCACCACTAGCACCAGCCCGCCGAAAGTGTAGGAGAGAGTGTTCCTCCGATGCCAAACGAAGTACACCCCACTAGCAAGAACGGGTGCCAGCAGGAACGACTTCTGGCCGGTCATGCCGAAGACAGCCAACTGCGCAATGCAGGAGATGCCTATCAGCCAGGGGTTCCTTCGGTTCAGCCCATAGCACAGAACGAGTATGTTCGCCACGGTGGCCTGCCACGGGACGAAGTAGCCCATGAGCGGACCCATGCTCTGTACGAACTCGGCGCGGACCTCATACACTGAGAGCAAGTTGAAGCTCAGTCTCTCGACCCCTCCCATCAGTAGCAGCGTGCCATAGACGTAGACGCTCATCCCTATAAGCAGCGTTGTCCCCATGAGCACGAACACACGGCTAGGTCGCGGGACCTTCACTCTAGGCAGCACACCAGTCATGATGAGTAGAAGACTGAAGCTCGCTGCCACAGCGTAGACGAAGGCCGGAGATAGACCGGTCAATCCATACAGTGAGCTTAAAGGCAGTATGACCACAGTGAAGTACAGGACCAAAGCAATCCCGCTCGGACGCCACTGGCGATAGAGAGAAAACGACAACCACAGTGAAAGCAGGAGCGTAACAATGTAGGACTCGGCCATGCGGGACCCGCTGATCGCCAGACTGGGGAACAACCCAGCAGACGAAAATGCACCGAAGTGCGGATACACGTAGGTCACATAGGAAACGTCTAGCACCGCCCTCAAGAGGACAGCTGCAGCTGAAGCAGCGATGATCCTGGTCACAAGGAAACGGTCTCGTTCGCTATGGGTCGGTGCTGTTACCATGTTGTATCCCAGCATGTCTGCCGTTCGTTGTTCTCGCAACTCCCTCGGGGCGCCGCAACAGACCCGCGGCCCGTGTGACGGAAGCTACTCCGTGCCCGCGGGCAAGGACGACGCGCTCGCTTTGTCCCTCCTATCGAACGGGATACGCAAGTAGGATAGACTCCCATTGCCCCTGTCTACTATGCCGGTATCTCTCGCTGCAACACCACACAATCTCCAGACTTCCTCCGTTTCTCACGCTGCTTGGACGAAAGTGGAAGCCGTCGTACTCTGAGCAGATGACATCCACTCTAGTCCATTGACCATGCTCGCATCGCCATTTCTCTATGCGTGTGTTGTTGCCTTCGCTGTCATAGTAAGGTGTCAGGAACGCTACATCAGGGTCGCTCTCAGCCAGGACTGCCATTGCTGGATACGAGTATGATCCGAATTGGCCAGCTCCATTTTCCGTTATGACTTCGGTCCTCCATGCGCTGTCAGCATAGGTGTGCCGCTGTACAGCCCCGTTCCACCCCGGGTTCGTACCTGGTGTGTGTCCAGTTGCCGCGTAGTCCACGTTCGTGATCGACAGCAGCCATGGTCTTCCCTGTTGATCAACCTTTATGTCTGAGAGCCATGTATGATCCTCCTGTCCCGGCGTAGCATCGCTCTTGTAGACAATCTCTCCAGTCTCCGGAGTCATCGGTAGTGCATAGTGTGTTCCGTCTGCTCGCTGCCAGAGATCCGAAGCTCTATCGTAGTGCGCGTAGTAGACATCGCGATACCAACTGCCGATTGTCGGCTCCAAAGGACAGAGGTTGAACATTGCGTGGACCGTGGCACCCTTTGGTCCTGTCGTGTAGATCCCGTAGACCCTGCGCGCCCCCGCTGGTGCGAACAGGATCACTCTGTCACTCCATGTCGTTCCTCCATCTGTGCTTTCCTTGTAGCACTGGAAAGTATTGCCCGTATTGCGACCGTTGAGGATCTCACGCTTCATGTAGAATACCAGGATCGCTCCATCAGAGAGTTCAATCAACGTGGGATACAGACCTTCCCAGTCAAACGTGATGGGCTCCTCCCATTCGACGATACTCTCAGGTTGTTGGCTACGTCGCACCTGAAGAGGTGGATTGTCTCTTACGCCTGAAGTTGCCACTAGGATCTTCCCGTTATGAACGGCGTTCGCGCCCGCTTGGTGCTGCAGCACAAGGACAGATGGGCCTGCATGATCATCTCCGTCACCCCACTCGGACCACAGAGTCACCTCCGGCCCCAATTCGCCCAGTGTTTCATCCCAATAGGTCAGCTTGACGGTGGAGTCAGAGCTGTAGAACCCAATATAGGTTCTTCTATGAATGCCGTGGTAGTAGAACGCAGGATGCGAACCGGACGGGGACATTGTGACAATCCCGTCAGATACGATGACTATGCAATCGGATGCAGATTCTCGCCGAGCGACTGGTGGCCAAAGAGCAAAAAGCAGGAAAACAGCGACACCAGCGATGATCACATACCTCACAGCAGCTCGCTCCTTCACAGCTGACTCAAGTTCAAACCGTCAGTTACTACGCGGGCAATCCCGCTCCACGACCATCGCCGCGACGATCGATAATGAACTTGTGCTTTGTCCCCGCCTCCAAGTTGAGTGAAGTTGCATAGTCGAAGATGATATCTACAGGACCAAGGTGACTGGTCAGAGACTTCCTGATGGCCTCTTCGTCTCGTTTTGTATACCCGACTCCTCTCACGATCCTGCAGGTAAGCGAGTCAGCCGATTCCTGGACAATCTGATACTGCTCGATGTCGAACTTGCCGAGTAGAACTGTTAGTACAGGACTCCCTATCTTCCGGCCGTTTACCTCAAGCACATCCGTGGTCCGTCCGACTAGATCCTTGAGCAAGGGCAATTGTCTTCCACAGGAGCAACAGCAGTAGTCCATTACTCCGAGATCTCCTGTATCGTACCTTATGAAAGGCATGGCATAGTTATGTAGGCTAGTTGCGAGAATCCTCCCGGGTTTGCCGATCACCTGGCAACCATTCTCGTCCACAACTTCAAGGATAGCCCGTTCCATGTCTATGTGCATTCCGTTGTGCTGCTCGCACTCATATGCTGACACACCACCATCGTTCAGACCATAGTTGTCGAAGACTTCCGTACCAAATACCTCCTCTATCACCCTCCGCTGTCCCTCAAGGAGCTTCTCCGCAGTGGTGAACACAGCTCGAGGGCGGAACTTGACGGTGAGGTCCCTTTCTCGGATGAATGATGCCACCGTGTAGATCGACGAAGCATAGCCCCGCAGGAACTTTGGCTTGAAGTCGTTTAGAGAACGTGTGTACCGCATGAGCATCTCGCTGCTCATCCCGTAAGTCGAGTAGGATCGGATGTTACGCAGGAGTGACACCGCCCATCTCTGCAGTGCTGACTGCACTGTCGGGACCAGTGAAGACCCAGCGATCTTCGCCATTCCGTCACCAGGGCTGTATCCTCCGTAGCTCCAACCTCGGTGCAGTAACGCAATGCCGCGGGTGAGATCCTCAATCGTCATGAGGTACTGGAGGGGTTCGCCCGTCGACCCTCCTGTCGAACCGTGCTCGTACCTCAAGCCCTTCCTATCTGTCGGTTGCAGCTTGGCTCGATGCTGCTTGATCGTCTGTTTGGTCAGGATTGGGAGTTTCTGCAGATCATCCACGCTCGTGACACTTGCGGCTTCCAGGCCGAGGGCGTCGAACAGCTCATGATAGTAGGGAACGTGCGCGTACGAGAAAGCTAACAAACGCCGCAACTGCTCCAGCTGCATCGCTGCTAGGTCATCATATGACCACCATTGCGTCTCCATGAGCTCCCTGTAGTGGCTGATCACAGATGACTTCCTGGTCAGCAGATAGCTGGCCTGAAAAAGCCTGCTACGAACCGGTTTCCTCTGCTTCATCTCCACCTCTAGATCTTAGCTTCTTCGCCCATCGCAAAAGCACAAACACACTGCTTAGCCCTGTAGCGCCTAACACATAGAGGTCGCGGTCAGTGAGCATTTTCGCAAGAACCACCGGGAGTGCCAGAGGTAGAATGGCAAGCGCTTCGCGGAACACGATCGCCAAGACGCGACGGATCTTGTTACCGCTGAGCCTGACAGCCCACAACACGTATATGAACCAGCACAGCGTGCTCACTCCCGCAAAAGCACCTACCGCGACACGTTCACTGTTCAAGAGGCCGCCGATACTCAGTGCCCCCACTCTACTTAGCAGTAGCACTCCATGAAAAGAGGCTTCCTGCACTTGCTTCTCCATCACCGATGGCAGCATTGATAATGGTGCCGAGACGAAAAGCAAGAACATCCAAGGCGCAAGCCATTGAGTATAGATGCCAGCTTCGAGCCACTTCTGTCCAAAGACGATGGCGAACAGCTCAGGAGCAGCAAGAGCGAATAACAGGAGAGTGGGAGCAGCGATCTGCACTAGCGATTTGAAGATCGCCTCTGTTGTCGTAGCTATAGACCCGCTTCGCTGTGCCTCAACCGCTGTCGGGAGAAACACTTGGGCAACACTATGGCCTACAAACTGCATGGGCAAGCTCATCACCCGGTAACTCAGAGCATACAATCCCGTGATCGCTGAACCGAAGAACAAGGAGAGCATCAGCGTAGGAACTTGAACGCTTAGAGCATTCAGAACGGCAGACCACGATGAGAAAAGCGGGAACCTCTTGTAGCGGATCGCCATGCGACGCAGTTCACTAGCATGCACTCTCCTAAGATCTTCTCCATCACGCTTCCAAGCCAGCGTAGCGAGTGCGGTCGTTCCCGCCGTCTGCCCCACGACTTGCCCCAAGAGAAGTCCAATGGGGCCAAGTCCGAGGAACCCGAGGCCGAGTTGGGTAAGTACCGATCCTAAGCCCTGGAAGATCTTTGTCCGTGCGATCTGATTGAAGGCCCGCTTTCGCATCGCCCAGTAGCTGAAGATTTGATAGGTGCCCACCATCCCTACCCCCAGCGGAAGAAGCCAAAGATGAGGGCGAAGAGCAGGTGCATTTACCCACTCTGCGATCCGGCCGCCGAACAGCCAGACTACAAATCCTGTTGAGAGACTAACGAGCAACACGATCGCTAATGATAGGGTCAGGACGTTCGCTGCTTCGCCGTCCTCTCTAGGAAGTGGGATTGCCAACTGGTAGCGAAGGCTAGCGACTACTGAGAAGATCCCCAGAAGTGAAACATAGACCGCCATCACACCGAAATCATCCGGGCCGTACAGCCGTGTCAGGATAGGTGATGCCAAGACTACGATTATCTGCCCCAGAGCCGTCCCCCCTGCTAGAACTGCGACGCTCCGCCCGAACCTACCTCTCGGGATGAACCGTCGCAGCGCCTGCAAGGAGTTGGAGAACCTCATCTCGCCAAGACCCGCCAACCTCTGCCGGCACGGGGGGCGAGCTTGATGAACTGGGGGCGAGCGCCCACAACATTCACGATCTTGAGCGGGGGGGCTGAGGAGCCAGGGGGCAGGGGAGCATGGGCGCTGAGGTGCTGAGGGGGAGAACAGCTCAACTCTGCCTCCTCAACAAGAGCCACGGGCGAGGATTGGCAATCATGGCTACGAGTTTACCAATGGTGTGATCGTAAGTTTGCAGAAGCTCGTCACCCCTTTCCTGGCCAAGATAGCCGCACTCGACGGCGAAGCACACCCAGGTCTGTGTTCCCGCCGCCTCCGACTCTGCATCGCTCAGCTTGCTGACGAACGCGGCCTCGTAACGCCGCTTCCTCCATGCTTCAGCGATGTTTGAGCACACGGGCCTGGACGACCGACGGATCTGATCTGTCAGCGAGTACCTTTCCTCAACGGGGAATGCCTTCGAGGCTTCGAATACCCTCATCGCTGCCTCAAACGCCATGCGGTATACGTCGAGCTCTTCATGGCTCTGTATCACCCTAGCTCCCACAACTCCTCTACGCCCACGATCATCGCGTCTGGATTCCCTGGCCATGCTTCGGGGTCAGATCTTCATTCTTAGGGTCCATGGTGCGTGGTCCGCTGTCAGCTTGTGGCGAGTGGCTCATGGCCTGTGGGAAGAAGTCCGTGGTGCACGGTCCAAGGTCATTGGTCCGAAGTCGGGAGAGAAGTCCTTGGTCCATAGTCGAGCGTCGGGAGTCCGTAGTCCACCTAACTTCCACCGAACCGTCTTGCCACTTCCGCCTGGTCGACAGATGCCGGGTCCTTCAACCGCTGTTCCAGTCTCCGCTTGAACTCCGCTCTCAGCTCCAGACCAGCGTCCGGGTCTCCTATGATCTCCAGGACCTTGCGTTCGATGAGAAGCTCCAGATCCTCTTCGCTCAGCGCGTCAAGCTTACGCATGTCGCCATCTCCACTCTCAGTTCACTGCGCCCGTTGTGCCCCCATTGTAGATCATCGGCCGACGACCGTCGGGAGTCGAGAGTCCGGAGTCAGGAGTCGAGAGTCCGGAGTCCATGGTCCTCTTCCAGAGTGTGGCTCGTTGCCTGTGGCGTGTGGGGCGACAGTGTTGGGGTGCATCAAGGGGCTCCCACGACGGCCTTGGCCCATCGCAGGACCTCCTCCGCAAGCTCGACGGCTTCCTTGTACTCGTCTTGTGCGACAGGTTCGAAGGCGCCGGGATAACGGGCCTCCACGGCATAGTCCGTCAGACCTGCAGCGAGCTTCACCCCATCAGGAATGTTGAGCCCGCCCTCTTCCAGTCGAGTGATGAGCACAGCAAGATCGTGCACATAGGGGAATGGCTTGTCCAAGTAGATCAGCACCGCCTTGAGTGCCTTCTCGGCTGCCTGCTGAGCGTCGTAGCACAGGTCCTCTAGGTATATCCCCGGAATGTCAGACCCTTGCTTTGCCTTGAGGAAGCTGCTGTTGGCTCTTCGCAGCCACTCTCGAGGATCATCCGGAGATCTACGGCTTCCGCTCATAGATGATCTCCCCTTCCTGCAAGGCCGACCGATAGACGAGCCCAATGGAGTCTCCGTAGCGATCGAGATCGTCAGGACTGGCTACCACAACATCCACTGCTTGCCTCACACCGATGAGATCCCTGTAGATTCTCTGGGCCAGCCGCCTGCGGTGCACGCCAGACTTGACGACCAGTAGGTCCAGGTCGCTGCTCGGGCGCATCTCCCCTCGCACTGCTGAGCCGAAGAGGACGATCTTGTCTGGATCAGCCACCGCCACGATCCGCCGGACGATGTCATCCAGTACATCTGCGGACACGGTTCGTGAGGCCAACACCGATCACCCCCATCGGGACAGGTGCTTTCATTCTACACGCAAGGGTCGGGTCGAGGAGTCGGGAGTTGGAGAGTCGGGAGTCACGGAGTCGGCGAGTCATGAGTCCGGAGTCCATGGTCCGGAGTCGACAGTCAGCGAGTCGAGAGTCGAAGGTTACGGAGTCAAGAGCCGGGAGACAGGCAGACGAGAAGCGAGTTCGACGTTCCAGGTTCGACGAAAGGGAGCAAGCCATAACGCGCTATCAGAGAGACGCTGGGCACATCCTTCACAACGGCCTTGGCTGACGCATCACCGGCCCGACCTGACGAGCTCACACCTGGTCGAGCAGCTTGAAATACTGGTCCCGGCTGATCCCCGCCGTCTTGAGATTCGTCAAGATGTGGGTCACTGGAACCTCTCTCGGTCCCTTCTTGATGACCACGGGCCTTCTCACGCCCGTCTTCGTCAGGATCATGTGATCCCCCTTCTCCCGCTTGACGACGAACCCATCCAGCTCAAACACTCGTACCAGCCTATGATACTGAACCGGCGTGATCCTTCGGGGTGTCATCCTTATCGCACGGTGAGGAGTTCGGCTGCGACCGGTTGGCGAGGTAGCCACTGGTCATCCCTCTTCTCGAAACCTGCCTCTTCCATCACCTGCTCAAAAGACCCCATGCTCTCGCACTCCTCCAGGAAGGCCTCGACGGCTTCCTGAAGCGACGCCTTTGCTTCATCCAGTGTCTCTCCGAAGCTTGAGACATCCAGCTCCGGAGCACGAGCCACATAGAGGTCGCCTTCCCTGAAGTACTCCGCACGGAACACAATCTGGTGTGCCATACCATTCACCTCCTCTACAGCCACGTTCCGCGATCATCACCCCTCAATACTTCCCACTCGGCCATTGTACGCTGCCGACCGGCGGTCGGTGGGTCGGGAGTCAACGAGTCGAGAGTCGGGAGTGCATGGTCCGGAGTCGAGAGTCAGCGAGTCGAGAGTCGAGAGTCCATGGTCCGAAGTTCATAGTCCAAGGTCCGGAGTCCGGAGCCCTGGGCGACGGTGGCGTGCAGGGGTAGCACAAGCGGGGGCGGGTGAGGATGGGCTGTCAGCATGTGCGCCGAGCCAGCCAACGCTCGATCTCTGCGATGAACCGGGGGAACGAACGAAGCGCCTTCTGGTAGTGCTCGTACACAAGCTCGGGGTCAAGCTTGAGATACCCATGGACGAGGATGTTCCGGAACCCACCCAGCCCCCGCAACTCGGCGTGTAGAGCCGGGCTGATGACGTCCTTCTCCCGGAGCCGCTCGACGATCTGCTCGTACTCATCTACGGAGATCTGAAACGCCCCGGCAAGGATGTGATTGCCGATGTCGAGGAGGGTGGACGATCCCACCTCAAGACCCCGCTCGACGATCCACTGTGCATCGGTGTCCACCCGATACTCACCGCGGCTCATCCCGGACCACCCCTGTAGCCTGGCGACGACCTCGCCGAGCTTCGCGAGCCGTTCAGTCACGTTGCGTTCTC
>JAGUVP010000188.1 GCA_020062805.1 Candidatus Bipolaricaulis sp. | reverse complement strand
GTCATGCGTCACCTCCTTCGGTTCGTCCTCAGCCTGAGGTTGGACCTACCATGCCCGCAGGGGGTGGAGTTCGCGTGGCCAGCCTGTGTCAGCTCGGAGGAACGAACGCCACAGACATCCCGCGTTCAGCGGGCACTGCGCGGACGCGAACGACGGTTCGGAAGAAGACCATCGGGACTCGGCCCGTTGGCCTTCACTGGGGAGCGCGAACCCAGCGCGCGGAGAGCACCGGGGAGAGGAAGAGCGTGTTCAGCGAAGAACGGAAGACCCTCTCGCTGAGCCTGCCCACACCACGCCAGGTCACGGACAACGGATCACGGTCCACGGGTTCACGGCTTTCCCGCCACAACGAAGAATACGGACGTCTTCCCGACGGGAACGGCCCCGTACAGCCGGCCGAAGGCGCGGGTGATCGCGTCCATGTGCGGGGCGAGCTCCTGAAGCAGGCCCTCAAGGTGAGCGGGGCTGAAGAAGTCCCGCGCCAGCCAGGTGATGTTGCCGAACGCCTTGACGCCCCCGAACCCTGCCTCCTCGACGAGGGCCGTCGTCTCCTGCGGTGAGCGATGCCTGAGCTCGAAGAACCGCGCTGAGAGAAGGGACCCCCGAGCACTCTCCAGAAACGGGATTCCCAACACACGGTCATCGGAGGAAACGGGACGCAGCCCAGGCTCGTCTCCCGTGCTCTGAAACGTGGGGACCGGGCCGATCAGTTCAGCCGCCTGGCGCAGGACCTCATCGGCCCGAAACCGGAGCTCGTACTCCGCCTCCCGCAGGGGCGCCAGGGAGCGATGGACGAATCGGTACACCGCCGTCTCCTCCTCGATATACAGCTCGGCCGTTTCCTCGACGGGGCTCCGCAACTCCGCCGTCAAGTCTTCAAACGTCGCCGCGAACCGGCCGCCAGGGCGAAGGACCCGAAACGCCTCGCGGAGAACCTGACCCGGATCGGTGCTTTGCTCGATCGCACACGCTGAAACCACCCCATCGAATGCCCCATCGGAAGACGGGAGTTCTTCGGCGGGCGCGCAGACCACCTCCACGTTCCGAAGTCCGAGGCGCCGGGCGTTGTCCCGTGCAAGATCGGCCCGACGTGGTGAGGGGTCCAGGGCCACCACCTCCTGAACGTGCCGGGCAAGAGAAAGGGCGGGCCAGCCATCGCCGGTCCCGATGTCGAGGACACGTTGCGCCCTCCCCAGGCCAGCGAGAAACGCCCCCACCCGCGCTTCTTCCACCCAGTCGAACGGTTGAGCGGGGTCGGCTGGGCGGTGGACCCACGGCAGGGCCTCCGCAGCCTGCCACACCATCCGCTCGTAGCGCAGCTCAGCGGAGGTCGCCCGGTCCAAGCATAGGTGGTCCCGA
Source organism: Candidatus Bipolaricaulis sp. (assembly GCA_020062805.1). Lineage (GTDB taxonomy): Bacteria > Bipolaricaulota > Bipolaricaulia > Bipolaricaulales > Bipolaricaulaceae > Bipolaricaulis. The sequence goes on along the minus strand of JAGUVP010000188.1, from coordinate 10,850 downwards.
ACCCAGCCCTCGATCGTCACGGCCCGCTCACGAGGGATGCCACGTCCCACACCCACACCATCCCGTTGTCGGATGCAGTAAGGAGGAGCGACCCGTCCGGGGAGAACGCGACCTCGGCCAGGACGGCGCCGTGTCCCTCTAGAACGGCCACGCACACCCCGGACTCGGGATCCCACAGGCGTGCCGTCTCATCGAGCGAGCCCGACGCGAGGAGCGTCCCGTCCGGGGATACGGCCACGGCGACCGCACAGCTGTCGTGCCCCCACAGCTCGCCGTATAAAAACCCCACCGCCGTGTCGCGCAGGCGGAGGACCTTGCCCGAGCCCACCACGAGGAAGTACCCGTCCGGGGTGAACGCCACGTCCCACGCCTTGTCGGCGAAGCTGGCAACCTCCTCCCAGGTCGCGGTATCCCACAGCACGGCGCGGTCGATGCCGGCGGTGGCCATGAGCGAACCGTCGGGCGAGAACACGATCTCCCGCACGGGAACGGTGTGGGGCGCCTTCTTCCACAGAGATGCCTCCCCACCCAGCTCCCACAGCCGCAAAGCGCCATCGGCGGTCCCCACGAAGAGCGCGTTTCCCGGCGCAAACCGGACCGCGCTCACCATCCCCCACGACCCGCGGATCGTGAACACGAGATCCCAACTCGCCACGGACCAGATCCGAACCTCGTTCATCGCCCCGACCGCAAGCCGTGTTCCATCTGGAGAAAAAGCGAGGGAGAACACGTTCGCATCCGGGAACGAGAGCCGCGTCGTCTCCCGCCAGTGTTCGGTCTCGTAGAGAACGACGGCGTAGTTCGTCCCCACTGCCACGTACCGGCCATCGGGAGAGAACGCTGCGCACGAAAGCCAGCGAAGCTCCAACGATGCTACAACCCCGTCCGGAGCCCCAGCCGCCACCAGCCCCACCGTCACTACCAGCCACGTCACCGCGATCCGCTTCATCCGTCACCCCTTGATACACACGAGCGGCCGAACCTTGGCCACGAGGGCGTTCAGACCAGCTCCCACCACCGCCTCCACGACCTGATCCACATCCTTGTACGCGCCGGGGGCCTCCTCGGCCGCCCCGGCATACGAGTGGGCGCGGACGACGATTCCCCGGTCCGCCAGACTCCGGACGACCTCCTGGCCCCGCCACCGCTTCTTGGCCTTGGCGCGGGACATCGCCCGTCCCGCCCCGTGAATCCCCGAGCCGAAGGCCTTCTCCATCCCGACCTCGGTCCCCCGCAGGATGTACGAGGCGGTGCCCATCGTCCCGCCGACGAAGATCGGATGCCCTACCGCCCGGTACCGGTCCGGGTTCTCCCGCCGGCCAGGCCCGAACGCCCGGGTCGAGCCTTTGCGGTGCACCAGGAGCCTCTTCGCCTCGCCGTTGACCCGGTGGCGCTCGAACTTCACGTTGTTGTGGCCCACGTCGTACAGGGTGCGGATCACCCCGTGGGGGAGCGAGAACACAGGGGCGAGGGCCTCGCGCACCAGATGGGCGATCACCTGCCGGTTGGCGAACGCGCAGTTGATCCCCGCGAACACGGCCGCAAGGTACTTCACCCCCTCAGGAGACCCGATCGGAGCGCACACGAGCTCACGCTCCCGGACCGGGATTCCGTACTTCCGGCTGGCGCGCTCCAACTCCGGAAGCGAGTCCTGCCCAATCTGGTGCCCAAGCCCGCGCGATCCGCAATGGATGGCGACCAAGACCTGGTCTTTCTCCAACCCATAGGCACGAGCGGCCTCGGGGTCGGAAACCTCCTCCACGTACTGCACCTCGAGGTAGTGGTTCCCCGAGCCGAGGGTCCCAATCTGGCGGAACTCCCGCTCCTTCGCCTTTTTGGACACGGCGGCGGGGTCCGCGTCGCTCATCCGGCCGTTCTCCTCGATGTACTCGAGGTCCTCAGGGAGACCGTACCCACGGTCGAGCGCGAACTTCGCCCCCTTCTCCAGAACCTCGTCCACCCCCGCCAGGGTAAGGCGGATCTTCCCCTCGGAGCCCAGGCCCGCCGGGACGTGGGCGAACAGCGCGTCCGCCACCTCCTCCTTACGCGGCTCGATGTCGGACCGAGAGAGAGGAGTCGTGAGGACCCGCACCCCACAGTTGATGTCGAACCCGACCCCGCCCATGGCAACCACGCCCTCGTCGGGTGCGAATGCCCCGACCCCTCCGATGGGGAACCCGTAGCCGGGGTGGACGTCAGGCATCGCGATCGAGGCATGGACGATCCCGGGCAGGCACGCCACGTTCCGCACCTGGACCAGCGCGTTCCAGTCGTGACCTCCGCCCCCCTCCGCCTCGCCGGAGAGGAGGGGCCGGAGCAGGGCCTCGGACACGAAGATCCACCCCGGCACGTGCATCTCCCCGGCCCGGGGGAGTTCCCACGCGTAGTCGCCGATCTTCCTCAGTTCCATCGCCGCACCTCCGTACCTCGGGTGCCTACAGGTCCACCACGCACTGGGCAATGTGCCGGCCGTGTTCTTCGCCCACCTGCACGCCGCAATAGGTCGCTGCCTTTACTTCGACCCCCAGCCGGTGCCGTTCGGGAGCGATCGGCTCGCCCCATGCCCGGCCGGCAAGACGCCACCCTCCCTCCTCCCCCTCGACCCGGACCTCGAACCGGGAGAAGAGCAGCCCCCGCACGTCTCGCTCGCGCAGGAGCTCTCCCAGCCAGGCCACGAGGAGCCCTTCCAGGCTATCCTCACGGGCTACGATCTTCACTTCCATCTCCGCCCGGACGTGGGCGAGATCCGCCATCAGGGCGAACATCCCCCGCGCAGCCTCGGCGAACGCCTCGTCGCGGGTCTCCCCAATCCCCCGGACCCCGGCGTCGGCCACGTGATCGAGGATCTCATACGCCACGGCCACACCCCTCAACAGCTCGCACCGCCGAGCGCGCAGAGATCGCAGCGGAACAGGGCAGTTCCGTGGTCCGTTGACCGTGAGCCGTTATCCGTGCACGCCTCTTCCCGGCACCCCGCACACACCCGTCACATCTATGTTCTCGGCGGGTTCGGCAGCGGAGCAGCCCGACAGGGACCATGGATCATGCCCCCAACGGCCAACGGGCGACCGGGGTGTAGAGGGGGCCGTGGGGTCGGAGTTCGGATTCCATCAGGGTCAGCCCATCCACCCGCGCCCGGAGGATGGGCAGGGTTGTTCCCTCCACAACCGAGGCCAGATCCTGAGGGATGCGCAGCCGGGCCAGGGTCACGTGGGGATGAGCGGCCTTCCGCTCCGGGGGGAAGCCGAGCGTCTGAACGTCCTCTTCGATGCGCTGGGCGAGAATCGCGAACGGAGCATCGTCCGCCGTCGGCCCGGCCCACAAGACGCGAGTCCGGCCCGGGTGGGGAAACGCTCCAAGCCGCTCCAGGGGGAGCACGAACGGTGCCGTTTCGGAAGCGACGGCGCTGCTGAGATCACGAAGCGCGGGCAGCAGGCCCTCGCCCACTTCGCCTAGGAACCGCAGCGTGATGTGCAGGTTCTCCTCAGCCACCCAGGTCCCGCCGCGGATTCGGGCTCGCAAGCCACGGGTGCCCCGCGCGAGGGTTGCCCGCACATCCTCCGGAAGCTCCACGCAGTAGAAGAGACGCATCCCTCGGGATTATAGCCCCCGCTGTAGCGTACCCTAACGCATCGCGCTACCATCTCTCCGGACAAGGGAGATCATCATGGCGCAGAAAGATGAACAGACCGAACTCAAGCTGAAGGTGGCCGAGGCCCATCAGCCGGATGTGGGGAGGGGGATCGCCCGTCTCGCGTCCGAGCACATCGAGGCCCTCGGGATCTCGCCCGGAGAGCCGATCGAAGTTGAAGGCGCCCGCGTCACGGGCGCCATTGCCGCGGTAGCGTACCCGGCCGATGCTGGGCTCGACATCGTGCGCATCGACGGTCTGATCCGGGCCAACGCCGGCCTCGGCGTCGGGGAGACAGCTCAGGTACGAAGTGCGAAGTGGAAGCCCGCCACCCAGATCACCCTCGCCCCCGCCCGCAAAGGGCTCCACCTCGTCGCACCGCCGGACAGTCTGCGGGCGATCCTCGCCGGCCGGGTCGTGCGCACCGGGGACGTGGTATCCACCGCTGCCCGCGCCGAAGGAAATCCGTTCGGTGATAACCTCCTCTTCGAGCGCATCTTCCGCGAGTTCACGCAAATGGCGCCCGGGTTCGGCCTGGGGGAAATTCACCTCAAGGTGGTCAGCACCCAGCCCGGTGGTCTCGTGCGCATCACGCCCGACACGGGGATCGAGCTCCTGCCGGAGCACGTCGAGGTAGCCGAGCGGGGCCGGGACGTGCCCGAGGTGGCCTATGAGGACATCGGCGGCCTCCGCGACGTGATCCACAAGATCCGCGAGATGGTGGAGCTCCCCCTGAAGAAGCCTGAGCTGTTCGACCGACTGGGGATCGAACCGCCGCGGGGGGTGCTTCTCCACGGCCCGCCGGGGACGGGGAAGACCCTCCTCGCCAAGGCGGTGGCCACGGAGACCGACGCGCACTTCATCGCCCTCTCCGGACCGGAGATCATGTCCCGGTTCTACGGGGAGTCCGAGGGGCGGCTGCGCGAGATCTTCGATCAGGCGGAGAAGAACGCGCCGGCGATCATCTTCATCGACGAGCTCGATTCGATCGCCCCGCGGCGGGCCGCGGTGACGGGCGAGGTCGAGCGGCGGGTGGTGGCCCAGCTCCTCACCCTCATGGATGGCCTCAAGCAGCGGCGGAACGTGATTGTGATCGCGGCCACGAACCGGGTGGAGGCGATCGACCCCGCCCTCCGCCGACCCGGACGGTTCGACCGCGAGATCGAGGTCCGCGTCCCCGACCGGGACGGCCGGAAGGAGATCCTGATGGTTCACACGCGCGGGATGCCCCTCGCCCCTGACGTCGACCTCGACCGGCTCGCCAGCCAGACCCACGGGTTCGTGGGGTCCGACATCGCCGCGCTCGCCCGCGAGGCGGCGATGAACGTGCTGCGCAAGCTGCTCCCCAAGATGGATCTGGATCAAGAGGGCATTCCCCCTGAAGTGGTCGAGGAGCTTGTGGTGCGCTGGGAGGATTTCGATCGGTCGCTGAAAGAGGTTCGGCCGTCGGCGATGCGGGAGGTGATGGTGGAGGTTCCCACCGTAACATGGAACGACATCGGTGGCATCGAGGACGTCCAACAGCTTCTGCGCGAGGCGGTGGAACTCCCCCTCACCAACCCCGAGGCGTTCCAGCGGTTGGGAGTCAACCCGCCCAAGGGAATCCTCCTCTACGGCCCGCCTGGGACGGGGAAGACGACCCTCGCCAAGGCGGTGGCCAGCGAATCGCAGGCCAACTTCATCACCGCCAAGGGGTCCGAGCTCCTCTCGAAGTGGTATGGCGAAAGCGAACAGCGCATCGCCGAGATGTTTCGGCGAGCGCGGCAGGTCGCCCCGGCGGTGGTGTTTCTGGACGAGCTTGATGCGCTTGTTCCCCGTCGGGGATCGGCACTCGGGGAGCCCCACGCCACGGAACGGATCGTGAACCAGATGCTCGCCGAGATGGACGGACTGGAAGAACTGCGACGGGTGGTGGTGATCGGGGCCACCAACCGCCCTGATCTCGTGGACCCCGCGCTTCTCCGACCAGGGCGGTTCGACGAGCTGATCTACGTCCCGGTCCCGGAACAGGGAGCGCGACTGGCGATCTTCCGCGTCCACACACGCGGAATGGCACTCTCGCCTGATGTGGACCTCGAACGCCTCGCTGCCCGTACCACCGGCTACACGGGGGCCGACATCGCCGAGGTGTGTCGCAAGGCAGGACGGATCGCGCTGCGCGAATCCCTCGCTGCCACCGAGGTCACGATGCCCCACTTCGAACAGGCATTGGAGAAGACGCCGCGCTCGGTAACCTCGGAGATCGAGGAGCAGTACCGCCGGCTTGCCAAGAACCTCCGGGGAGCGGTGCGGCGGATCGGGCTTGTCCCGGAGGAAAAGGAGGCCACACCGTGATGCGCACTCTCCTCATCGTCTGGATCGCCTTCGGCGCGGTCGCCCTTGCCGCCGAACCGGTGGCGCTCGTGAACGGCGAGCCCATCACCCGCGAGGAGCTGGACCGGGCGACGGGCCTTGCCGAGGTCGTGTTCTCCTTGTACCAACAGTTCCCCACGTTCGCCCAATCCCTCCTCCTCACAGAAGAGGGCAAGGTGTTCCTCGCCCGTTACGAACAGGACGTGTTGGAGAAGCTCATCCTGCGCCGGATCCAGCTCCAGGAGGCGGCGGTGCGGGGCCTGGTCGCCGACGAGGACGAGGTATCCAAGCGCACCCAAGACGCGCTGGCCCAGGTCTGTGCTCACTACGGCCTCACCGAGGGCGAGTTCGCCGCTCAACTCCTCGCCCAGGGATACAGCCTCGAGCAGTACCGGGATGACATCGCCCGCGAATACCGGGAGAAGCTCCTCCTCGCAGCGCTGAAAGCCGCGTTGCTCGCGGAGATCGCGGTGAGCGACGAAGAGATTCAAGCGTACTACGATGAGGACCCGGGTCGATTCGTAGACGACAACGGGCAGCCCCTCCCCCTTGCCGAGGTCCGCGATCGGATCGCGGCCTTCCTCCGCCTCGACAAGGAAGAGGCCCACTGGGTCGATTGGCTTCGCCAGACCCGGGAACGAGCTGAAGTCGAGATCAACCTGTAGCTGGCTTGAAGAAGAGCATCGCCAGGGGGGGAAGGGTCAGCGACAGCGACTGGGGAAAACCCTGACAGGGGATGGTGTCGGCCTTCACTCCACCCAGATTCCCCTGTCCGCTTCCGCCGTAGCCCTTTGCGTCGCTGTTGAGGATTTCTGACCAGCGGCCACCGTGCGGCACGCCCACCCGGTAGTCGGTGCGTACCACCGGGGTGAAGTTGCCTACAGCGAGGATCACCTCGCGATCCGCCCTCCCCCAGCGCAGGAACGCGATGGCGCTCGACGTGGCGTCGTTCGGCTCCACCCACTGGAACCCGAGATCTCCGCAGTCGCGCCGGTAGAGAGCAGGCTCGGTGCGGTAGAGGCGGTTCAGATCAGCAAGCCACTGCTGCACCCCCCGATGGGTGGAGTGGTCGAGGAGCGACCACTCCACCACTCTCTCGTGGTCCCATTCCCCCCACTGGCCGATCTCCCCGCCCATGAAGAGGAGCTTCTTCCCCACACCCGCGTACATGTACCCCAGAACAAGCCGCAGGTTGGCGAATTTCTGCCAGTCGTCCCCGGGCATCTTCGTCAGGAGCGACCCTTTCCCGTGGACGACCTCGTCGTGGGACAGGGGGAGGACGAAGTTCTCGTGCCCCGCGTACAGCATGCGGAACGTGAGCTTGTCGTGGTGGTGAGCCCGGTAGATGGGGTCTTTGGCCATGTACACAAGCGTGTCGTGCATCCAGCCCATGTCCCACTTCAGTCCGAACCCCAACCCGCCCAGCGAAGTGGGGCGCGACACCATGGGCCAGGCGGTGGACTCCTCGGCAAACGTCTGTACGTCGGGGTACTCCCGGTACACCGCCTCGTTGAGTTGGCGCAGGAAACGGATCGCCGCCAGATCCTCTCTGCCCCCTCGTTCGTTGGGAACCCACTCCCCCTCCTTCCGGGAGTAGTCGAGGTAGAGCATCGACGCCACCGCATCCAGCCGCAGCCCATCGGCGTGGTAGACGTCGAGCCAGAACAGCGCGCTGGATAGGAGGAAGCTTCGCACCTCGTGTCGGTCGTAGTTGAACGTGAAGCTCCCCCAGTCGGGGTGGATCCCCCGCTTCGGGTCCGCGTGCTCATAGAGGTGAGATCCATCGAACCGCCCCAGCCCGTGGCCGTCGGTGGCGAAATGGGACGGTACCCAATCGAGGATCACCCCGATCCCGTGCTGATGGAGGTGGTTCACGAGGTACATGAACTCCTGGGGAGGACCGTAGCGGGAGGTGGGAGCGAAGTACCCCGTGGTCTGGTAGCCCCACGAACCGTAGAACGGGTGCTCCATCACCGGCAGGAACTCGACGTGCGTGAACCCCGTCTCCTGCACGTACGAGGAAAGAAGCGGCGCCAGCTCGCGGTACGTGAGGCTGCGTCCATCCTCTTTCCGCCGCCACGAGCCCAGGTGGATCTCGTACACCGCGATCGGCGCGTCAAGCGCGTTCCGTCCTCCACGCTCGCGAAGCCAGCGCGCGTCGCCCCACCGGTAGGAGAGGTCCCGCACCACCGATGCTGAACGCGGAGAGATTTCGGAGTAGAACGCGAATGGGTCCGCCTTGAGCAGGAGCGGACCGTGGCGCGAGGTGAGGTGATACTTGTAGAGGGCACCTGGACTGATCCCGGGAACAAAGCACTCCCAGATCCCCGATCGACGGTGCGGTCTCATCCTATGCTTGCGGGGATCCCAGAGGTTGAAGTCCCCGACCACGGACACAGCTTTCGCCTCGGGAGCCCACACCGCGAACAGGGTGCCGTTCTTCCCTGCAACGGTGATCGGGTGAGCCCCCAACACCTCGTAGAGCCGGGTGTGCGAACCCTCCCCGAACAGCCAGAGATCCTCCTCCGTGAGAAGGGTCGGCTCCCCGTCCTCTATTCGCGGTTCTCGCATCCCCGTCGCTCCGTTCCTGAACGCTCATGATAGGGTCCAGTCCCCGCACCCACAACCCGAATCTGGGGGTCGGGCGCGGGGCGAGCTACAATCCAGACGACAATGCAGAACACGTGCGATTTCGAGTTGCCAGAGCGGATCGGGGGGATGGCGGATCTCGCCTACAACCTGTGGTGGAGCTGGAATCCCAAAGCGCGGGAACTCTTGCGCGCGCTCGACCTCCAGACGTACCGCGAGAGCGGACACAACCCGGTGCGAATGCTGCAGCTGCTCACACCCAGCGCTCTCGCCCGCGCGGCGGAGGATCCGGGGTTCCTCCACCTGTACGACGAGGTGATGGCCCGATTCCGCGAGGAGACGCAAGTTTCCCCAGCAGCGTTCCCGTCGCATCCCGGGACAGACGTTGGGCCGGTGGCATACTTTTCGGCAGAGTTCGGCATCCACGTTTCGCTCCCCGTGTACGCCGGCGGCCTGGGGATCCTCGCCGGCGACACGCTCAAGGAGGCGAGCGACCTCGGGCTTCCACTCGTTGGGGTCGGGCTCATCTACTCCCACGGCTACGTGCGCCAGCGGCTCAGCGACGACGGTTGGCAGGAGGAAGCCCACGCGCCCCTCGATGGGGCGTGCTACCCGATTCGGCCTACCCTCGATCGCGAGGGGAACCCGCTGGTCGTACCTGTGCCCACGTTTGATCCCCCGGTCCACGTTGGGGTGTGGGAAGCGCGGGTGGGGCGGATCCCGTTGTACCTCCTCACCACGGACCTCGAGGAGAACCAGCCGTGGGATCGCGCGATCTCCCAGCGCCTGTACACGGGCGATCTTGAGCAGCGGCTGCGTCAGGAGATCGTGCTCGGAATGGGGGGGATGCGGGCCCTGGGCGAGTTGGGAATCAGCCCCGGCGCTGTGCACCTGAACGAGGGTCACCCCGCGTTCGCCGCCCTGGAACGCCTGGCCGGCTCCATCGCCCGCGGCGTGGGTTGGTCGGAAGCCCTCGATGCAGTGCGGAAGAGCACCGTCTTTACCACCCACACCCCGCTCCACGCCGGCACCGACGTGTTCTCGTACCCCCTGATCGAGCGGTACCTTCTCCCCTACATCGAGCGGGCAGGGATCCCCCGCGAGGAGTTCCTCGCGCTCGGGCTGGACCCGGAAAACCATGGGGCCGGGTTCAACATGACCGCGTTCGCGATCCGCATCAGCCGAAGCACCAACGCGGTCAGCGCCCGGCACAGCGAGGTCGCGCGCGGTATCTGGTCTGGCGTTCAAGTCGACGGCAGGTCCGTCTCCATCCACGGGATCACGAACGGGGTCCACCTTCGCACTTGGGTCGAACCGCTTCGCGTGCAGAGGCTGTTCGACCGCTACCTCGGCCCCGGCTGGCGGGAGCGGCCCGACGATCCATCGGTGTGGGAGAACGTCGACCAGATCCCGGACGAGGAGCTGTGGCGGGTTCACGAGGAACGAAAGGGGGCCCTCGTCGCAGAGGTCGACAGCCGGGCGCGGCGGCGGTGGGGAGAGGGAACCGCCAGCGCGGCACGGATCGTCACGGCCGGCCCCTTCCTCGACCCGCGAATTCTCACCCTCGGGTTCGCGCGCCGGTTCACGGCGTACAAGCGCCCGACGCTTCTGCTCCACGACCAGGAACGGCTCCATCGGCTGCTCACCGATCCCCTGCGGCCGGTGCAGCTCGTATTCGCGGGCAAGGCCCATCCTGCCGATCACGACGGAAAGCGCCTCATCCAAGACGTGCACCGGTTGGCCCTCGACCCCCGGTTCGCAGGGCGGATCGCGTTCGTGGAGGAGTACGACCAGCACCTCGCCAAGTACCTCGTGGCCGGGGTGGACGTGTGGCTCAACACCCCGCTGCCGCCCCTCGAGGCGAGCGGGACGAGCGGGATGAAGGCATCGGTGAACGGCATTCCCGTCCTGTCCATCCTCGATGGGTGGTGGCCGGAAGGGTACACGGGGGATAACGGGTGGGCGTTCGGAGAAGAGGAGATCCCCGGCGACCGCACCGCAGCCGATGCCGAGGCCGTGTACCGACTTCTGGAGGAGGAGATCGTCCCTCTGTACTACGACCGGGATCCCGACGCGATCCCCCACGGGTTCGTGCGGGTGATGAAACAGGCGATCAAGACCGTCGCTCCCCGGTTCTGCGCGCGACGGATGATGCGCGAGTACAGCGAGGTCTACCTCGCCGCGCTCGGGCTCGCCCCAGCAGACGCGTAGCCCACGTAACAGTCAGCTCCCGTTCCCTCCGCGATCGGTGCGCGTGATGGGTGGGTGCACGCCTCAG
>JAGUVP010000310.1 GCA_020062805.1 Candidatus Bipolaricaulis sp. | reverse complement strand
GCGGCGATGATCGTTTCACGGCCTTCCGGACTATGTTCAGACCAACGGGCCCGCACGAGAGCCAACGGGGAGCGCGGGATCTGAACGTAAAGACGGACATCCGAAGGCAAGAACAGAGGCTGGAGGCGCACCTGCTCTTCCGCGGTCAGCGCCACCACAACCTGAGCCGCAGATCCAAGCCGGTAGAAATGCTTGAACCGCAAAAGCTGGATCAGGTTCTCGGTAACGCCATCTACGGGGTCGATCTGTAGCAGGCGATGCACGAACTCCTCGTCAGCCAGCAAGCACTGCCGCTCACCGTGCCAGGGATCAAGACCGAGATCCCTGGCCACCGCAACGACGTCCTCCCGGAGGCGCTCCCCGCGCTTGAGGCCCAGCAGAGCCTGGCGGTTCACCCTCCCTTCGCTCTCAGCCGTGGTTGGAGGAAGGAGACGGGCCGAGAGCGGCCGTAGGACCCGGCCGGAGAGCCCCAGGGATCGATCCAAATCCACAAGTTCTTCAATGCCCAGGCCTTCACCTCCTGCCACATCCCCTGTCACCACGAGGTCGGCATGAAGGCGCCGCGCGAGGCGCTCCACCCGTTCCAGGAGGAGCCGGCGACACACCGCGCACGGGAACGGCCGTCCCCCCCCGTGCCCGCCGAACGAGAGGAACCCCCGCTTCAACGTGATGCTCTGGAAACGGAGTCCTCCCAACCAGCGGTGAGCATGAAAGCCCACCGCCTCCTCGCCCAAGAAGAACGGAGACCGAAAGTAGACGAGCCGAAGATGCGTAACCCCTGCGCGCTCGGCCAGGCGAACGGCTACAGTGCTGGCCAAACTTCCCGAGTACAGCGCAAGGGCGAGCGTTCGTCCTCCTTCAGTGTCAGCGACGGGGGATCACCAAGCCGTACGAACCATCCCCACGGTGGAACAGGACCGCTGGCTGATCATCCTCGGCCTGGAAGAACACAAGGAATTCGCGCCCTCCCCGCTCCAGTTCCCGAACCGCAGCCTCCGGGGTCAGAGGCTGACACGGGTAGTCATCCACGATCTCGATCTTCGGTCCTGACGACACCCTCCGCCCTGGAGAGGAGACTGCAGGACTGGTCTTGCGCGACACCCGCAGCCGCTCCTTGTAACGTACGAGCTGGCGCTGCATCTTATCCACCGCCTGGTCGATCGAAGCGTACATGTCGGTCGTCTCAACCTTTGCCTTGACGACTTTGTGGTTAACGAGATACCCCATCATCTGCACCCGTTGCGCCGGTCCTTCCACCTCGAGGATCACGTCCAATTTCGAGATCCTGTCAAAGTAGCGCGACAGGGATTCAACCTTCTTCTCCACGTATTTTGTCAGCGCATCCGAGTCCGAAGCGTATCGTTCCTCGATATGAAGCCTCATGATAAGGTCTCACCCCTCGGTCACCCGCATCCTACCACACTTAAGGGCAGATCGTCAAGGGGTGTAAGCTAGATCACGTTCAACAGGAGCAAGATCGGCGATTCGACGACGGAGATGGGCAACCAGCTGTCGTGTTCCGTCGGCGCCAAGCCCTGAGGAAAACCCTGCGAATGCCTCCTCCACATACTGGCGGACCATCCCCCGGTATGTGATACCTCGCGCCAACCGTTCGCAAGCCACCAACCCGAGGTCGAGCGCATCGACCGGCGGCTCCGCACGAAGAAGGATCTCCGGGCAATCCACCCACGCTGCGAGTTCGCACGTAGTGTAGGCATTCGGCTCCTGCCCCACCAGAAAGCCCACGACCCTGCGCTGCACAGAAGGTAGCCTTCTCAGACGCCGCACGAGCCGATCCACGCGCACAAGGACCGGTTCAGGGAGGTCCGGCCCGATCAGATCGTCCGCGTGGAAGGCCATCCCGGTGGGGGGCACGGCGGTTGGCGCGTTCCAGGAGCGCACCTCTGGCGCAGGATCGGAGGCGGAGCTCCTTGGGGGTTCACCCCGGACAGGGGCAGTCTCAGCCGGAGGCGCGACAGGGTTCTGAACTTGAGACAGAGCCTCCAAGAGCCGCCCACGAACCTGGCGAAGTTTCGGGGATTCCACGGGACAGAAGGACGGCGTGTACCCGCCGTGAAACGTGTCCCGCAGCCGCATCTTGACCCTGCGAGCCTCAGAACCCGCCATGAAGATGCACTCCCCCACCCCCAGCTGGGCCACGATCTCCTTGGCCTCGGTCTTCCGCCACGGGAGGAGCTCGCCGTACACCCGCATGTCCGCCTCGTGAACCACACGGTGGAGAAAGAGCATCCCGGCTTGGGTGAGCACATCCTTCTCCACTTTGGCCGAGCGCTGGGAGATGATCACCGCTCCCAAACCCCGCTTCCGTCCCCGGAGGGCAATCCGGGCGATGACGTCCTTCATCCGAGTCCGCACACCTTGGGGGATAAACTCGTGGCACTCCTCAATCCCGATCATGTACGGACTGCGGAGCCGTCCGGCGAGCGTCCACAGCCGGGTCAGGTAATCGAACACGACTGCCTCCCGCTCCCCGCCCAGCATGTCCGAGACATCGAGAATCACAGGAACCCCTTCGCGGAGGGAGAGATCGGCCACCTCTCCTACCGTGGCCATGCTCAGTTCCACATCGGCGTGTTCCCCACCACCGACGACGAGGACCTCGTACTTCTCCTTGAGGCCGAAGTACTCGCCGTCGATGTCCACAAGGGACATCGGGTAGTGGGCAGCGAGGAGCTCCTCGAAGATCACCCCCGCCGTGTTCGATTTGCCCGAACCACGGATGCCGAGGATGGCCACGCACTGACCCACGACATCGTCCAGGGGAACTGCCAACTCAGGTCCGAGGTTGAGAACGCTCATCGTTGCCACAGTAGCCCCCCGCGGCCGCCGCCACGAGGGGAGATGCCAACCGCTGAAGGGACATGCGGACCCGGCCTGGACTTACCTGTGACCTCGCATGAGCGCGCGGGCGTGAGCAAGCGCCTCGTCCCGAGTAGAGACCTCTCCAGCGAGGATCCGCTCGTGGACAAGATCCAGCACCTCGCCCAGGCGCGGGCCGGGGGGGAACCCCATCGCCAGCAGGTCGTCGCCGGTGAGGAACTCCCGCGCCTGACGGATCCCGTGGATCCGGCGAAGGTGAACAAGAAGCTCCACCGCGCGTGAGAGAAGGGGAAGCCACGCTTGCGCATGATGGGCGCTCGCCTCGGCATCGCAGATCACCACCCGGAGAAGGTCAGCGAAGAGAGGGAATCGCCGAGGCAGGTCTCCAAGAGGGCACATCTCGTCCTCTCCCACCCCAAGGAGACGCACCTGTTTCCCCACGCCCATCTCCGGAAGCCGCGCCACCCGCATGTGCTCTCGCACCAAATGGGTGATCCACTCTACATCGCGCTTTGGGAGGCGCAGTCGGATGAGCGCTCGCGCGGCGATCTCCGCCCCCAACCCGCAGTGCCCGCCCATGTTGTCCCCCCCCGATCGGGCAAGCGCGGGGGGTTTCCCCACGTCATGGAAAAGCACAGCGAGCTTGAATCGAGGAACGTCCCACAACCCGTCGGCAACCCGCAGCGCGGCCACGGTGTGGACGAACACGTCTCCCTCCGGGTGGTACTCCACAGGCTGGGGCACCCCCCGCAGGACGCCGATCTCAGGAAGGACGTGCTCCAGAAGACCCAGCCGATTGAGGGTGTCAATCCCCTCTCCAGATCGAGCGGTCCCTAGAATGCGCAACAGTTCGTCGCGGATCCGCTCCCGCGAGACCCCTGTGATTCGCGCGGCGTGAACCCGAATCGCGGCCGCGGTCTGCTCTTCAACCGCAAACCCGAGCTGACAGGCAAACCGGATGGCGCGAAGCATACGCAGGTAGTCTTCGCCGAACCGCGTCGCGGGATCCCCGATCGCCCGCACCAGACCAGCCTCGAGATCAGGGATCCCCCCCACCAGGTCGAGCACCTCTCCGTCGGGGGTAGCGACGAGGCCGTTCACCGTGAAGTCCCGACGCTGCACGTCATCGGCAAGCAGCCCCCAGCGCACCACGTCCGGCCTTCGTCCGTCGCTGTACCCCCCCTCGGTGCGAAACGTGGCCACTTCGAACTGCTGCCCTCCAGGGGCGATCACCACCACCACGCCGAAGCCTTCCCCCATCGACAAGATCCGTCGATCGGGGAACAGGCGTTTCACCTCTTCGGGCAAGGCCGACGTGGCAATATCCACGTCTTGAGCCACACATCGCTGCCCCCGCAGCTCGGCGAGCACGGCATCGCGCACAACTCCCCCCACGAACACCGCTGTGTGTCCGGCGCCGTTCAGCCGACGGACGATCTCCCCCGCGAACGGGTGACCGGCAAGCAGGGACTCCACATGAAGCTGCACGTTCGATTATCGCCCGCTTGCGGCTTCAGCGCAGCAGAGCTAGGATTCGCATGAAAGGGGGTCGGTCATGGAACACGAGCTGCTCCGCCAAACCCGCGGGCACATGGTACGCACCCTGGACGTGCTCCAGGGAGAGCTGGGCAAGATCCACACCGGGCGAGCCAACCCATCGTTGTTGGAAACGGTGGCGGTGGACTACTACGGGACGCCCACACCGTTGAAGCACGTCGCGCACGTTGTAGCCCCAGATCCCGACATGATCATGATCCGGCCGTTCGACCGCACTCAGATCCCCGCCATCGAGAAGGCCGTGCTCGGTGCCGACCTCGGTCTCAACCCTCAGAACGACGGTCAGGTGATTCGGGTCAAGATCCCCCGTCTGTCCGAGGAGCGGCGCAACGAGCTCGTGAAGCTTGTGAGCAAACGAGCTGAAGAGGCTAAGATCGCCCTGCGCAACGTGCGGCGCGATACCCGGGAGAAACTCGACACCGAGAAGAAGGACGGCCGTCTGGGTGAGGACGACCACCACCGGCTGCAGAAAGCCCTGGACGACCTCACAGCAGAGCATGTGAAGCAGGTCGACGATCTTGTGGAGAAGAAAGCCCAAGAGATGCGCACCCTATAGCCCCATGGTGCGCGAGGCAGTGTGGCTTGGAATGGGAGAAGGCCTGGGGCTGGCGCTGCCGTTGGCGCTGGGGCTCCTTATCCTGGGATGGGAGTGGTCCGTCGGTCTTCTGTGGGGGTTCGCCGCCGTTGGCATTGGCCGGCTCGTCCGGTGGAACCTGATCGCGCTGATGCTCCGCGAGGGGGGTGGGGGGCTTGCGGCAGGGCTGACCGGGGTCGCACGACACCTCCTCGTATCGTTCCTCACCGTGGGGGGGATTCTTGCCGGACTGCCCCCCCTCGCGGTGGCGGGAGGGCTTCTCATCCCCACGCTCGGCCGCTTCTTCTGGATGGTGAGACTTGCTCGAACACCTGGGTAAAGAACTCGCGTTCCGGTTCACCGTGGGGGGGGTGGAGATCGCGTTCCACCCCGTCGTGATCGCCGTCGCCCTGGCGGTGGTGATCGCGCTCGTCCTCGTTTCCCTGTGGCTCCGGCGAGGGCTCCCCCACACCCCTGACGCACCCCTGTCGCGGCGGGCAGCGTTTCTCGCCGGAACGATCGACCTGTTCGAGAACCAGCTCCTCGGCGGCGTGTCCCCCCGCCTCGTCCGGCAGCTGCTCCCGTTTGTGATAACCCTGTTTTTCTACGTCTTGTTCTGCAATTGGGCCGGGATCCTCCCCATCCCGTACATCGTCGCCCCCACTCAGGACTTGAACGTGTCGTTGGGACTGGCCCTTCTCGTCTACCTGCTGACCCATTACTACGGGATCCGGGCCAAGGGGGTTGGCCGTCACTTGAAGGGGTACCTCGAACCGTTCCCGTTCCTTCTTCCCCTGAACATCGTCGGTGACCTCGGACGCACCCTGTCCCACGGGTTCCGCTTGTTCGGGAATATCCTGGGCGGTGCGATCTTGATGGTCGTGGCACCGACGGCAACGATGAGCATTTCCACAGCCCTCGTGCCGGTGGTGGGACCTGCATTGGGTTGGACAGGGCGGGTCCCCCTGAGCCTGATTCTCAACGGGTGGTTTGGACTGGCGTTTGGGGTGATCCAAGCGTTTGTGTTCACATTGTTGGCCGTGGCCTACATTCAGGTCACCGCCGACTAGGAGGTTCGACATGGAAGGAGAGGCACTCGTCGCAGCAGCGAAGTTCCTGGCAGCCGGGATCTGCATGGGCCTCGGCGCGATCGGACCCGGGGTAGGCGAGGGCATCGTCGGCGCTCACGCGCTCGACGCGATGGCCCGCCAACCGGAGATGGCCAACACGCTCCTCCGAACGATGGTCATCGCCGATGCGATCGCCGAGACCACGGGCATCTACTCGTTGCTCGTCGCCCTCGTCCTGTTGTTCGTCGTCTAGGAGAGGACCGTGGCGCTGGAGTGGGGCACGATCGTCAAGAACCTGAACTGGACCCTTCTGTTCAACCTCGCCATGTTCGCCCTGCTTCTGTGGCTCCTCAAGCGGTACCTCTACAGGCCGGTGCTGAGCTGGCTCGATCGTCGGCGGGAGATCGAAGAAGAGCGCCTCCGCGCAGCTCAGGAAGCGCAAGCCCAAGCCGCGGATCTCCTCCGCGCTCGGGAAGCCGAGCTCGCGGATGCCAACCGGCGGGCGCGGGAGATCGTGGCCCAAGCAGAGGCAGAAGCTCAGGAGACGCTTCGCGCCGCGCGCCGCGAGGCGCGGATCCAGGCCCAGTACGTCGTCGCCGAAGGAGAAGCGACTGCAGCCCGCCTTCGCGAAGAAGCGCTGGTGGACCTGCAATCCTCCTACGCCGATCTCGTCGTGCTCGGGGCATCCCAGATCCTCGCCCGCGAGGTGCGTCCCGCAGACCACGCGCGCCTGCTGGCCGAGCTCACGGAACGGGTCGACAAACGGCTTCTCCAGTAGCGATGCCCGAAGCCAATGCTGCCCGCCCCTACGCCCGCGCCCTGTACGAGGTCGCCGCCACCCAGGGGCTGGAGGAGCGCATCGCCCACGATCTCGGCCTCATCCGCGCCCTGTGGGAGGAGGATCCAGAGCTGGCGCAGCCGTTCTTGACCCACCCCCTCATCCACGTCGCTGCGAAGGAAGCGGTTCTGGAACGCGCACTGGGCTCAACCGTTCATCCGCACATCTTGACCCTGTTGCGGCTCCTCGTGCGACGGGGAAGGGCCGCGGCCATCCCCTCCCTCGCCCCGGCGTTCTTTCAGGAGCAGGAGGAAGCGGGGAAGGCGTGCCATGTGACCGCTCGCACCGCCCGGCCTCTCGCGCCCGAGGAGCGGGCCGCCCTGCGGGACCGGCTGGCGGAGGTGTTGGGAAGGCCGGTGACGATCGAGGAAGTGGAGGCTCCCGACCTCTTGACGGGGGTCGAACTCTCCGTGTCCGGCCGTCGCGTCGAGGCCTCGCTCCGCGCGCGTCTGGACGCACTCATAGTTCAGCTAGGGGGTAAACGATGAGCCCACGCAAGGACGACATCGCCGCCATCATTAAGAGACAGATTCTGGAACTGGACATCGACCTCCAGATGGAGGAGGTGGGGGTGGTCGTCGAGGTCGGCGACGGGATCGCCCGGGTGTGGGGCCTTCGCTCGGCGATGGCGTCCGAGCTCCTCCTCTTTCCCGGCGAGATCCACGGCCTCGTCCTCGACCTCGCCGAGGACTCGGTGGGGGTGGCCATCCTCGGGCCGGACCGGGGGATTCGCGAAGGCGACGAGGTCCGGCGCACGGGGCACGTTTTGTCCACACCAGTAGGCGCGGGGTTCCTGGGGCGGGTGGTCGATCCTCTCGGCGCCCCCCTGGATGGGAAAGATCCGGTTCAGCCCGAGGAGTACCGGAGGACCGATGACAAGGCGCCTGGGGTGATCGCCCGCCAGCCGGTGAACACCCCCCTCCAGACGGGGATCAAGTGCATCGACGCCCTGACCCCGATCGGCCGCGGGCAGCGCGAGCT
>JAGUVP010000276.1 GCA_020062805.1 Candidatus Bipolaricaulis sp. | reverse complement strand
GGTTCGTCCCGCGGAGATGATCGAGGTCCGCCTCACGGCCGAGGAGACGGAAGCGATGGCCCACCGCCGCGAGGTGACGGTGGAGGTGACCGCGCTGCGATGAGGATCATCTGCGTGTCCTGCCCGATGGGCTGCGCGATCGAGGTCGAGGTCGCAGGAGGGATCCCGGCGCGGGTGAGCGGTCATGGCTGTCCCCGCGGCGTGGTGTACGCTCGTGAGGAAGTTCTCGATCCCAAGCGGGTCCTCACCACGAGCGTGCGCGTCATCGGGGGGGACCTCCCGCTGGCCTCCATCCGCACGACACACCCCATCCCGCGGCACCTCATCCCCGCGGCGATGACCGTGCTCCGGTCCGTGGAGGTCTCCGCCCCGGTGGAAGCGGGGCAGGTGGTGGTCGGCGACGTCCTCGGCATCGGGGCTGCGTTTGTCGCCACCCGGGCCGTGGCTGCACGGGGCGCCGTTGACGGGGAGGCGAGGGCGCCTATAATGGAAAAAGAAAGGAATGGTGAGAAGACGCAAGCAAGTGTTGACCGAGGAGCGACGCCAGCTCATCCTGGAGGGGCTGCGGGAGCGGGGCGTGGTGCGCACGGGGGAACTTGCGCGGAGGTTCGCCGTATCGGCGATGACCATTCGCAGCGATCTCGCTGCGTTGGAGGCGAGGAGAGAGCTCGTCCGCGTGCACGGAGGGGCGATGCTCCGGGAGCGGGTGGCCCTTGAACCGTCCTACTACGAGAAGGCAACCCGGAACCTCGACGAGAAACGGCGTATCGGGCGCCGGGCGGCGTTGCTCATCGAGGAAGGAATGGCGGTGTTCATCGGCAACGGCACGACGACGATCGAGATCGTGCGCGCGCTACGGGAGCGGCCTCCTGTGGAAGTCAAGGTCTTCACCAACGCCCTCACCCATGCCACCGAGCTGGCGGAGATCCCCGGGGTGGAGGTCTGCGTGATCGGCGGGTACCTGCGGGGTGTGTCCTTTGCCATGGTCGGCCCGTTGGCCCGCCAGGCCCTGGAGGGGGTGTACTTTGATCTTGCGTTCCTGGGGGTCAACGGGCTGTCGGTAGGCCACGGGATCACGATTCCCTCCTTGGAAGAGGCAGAGACGGCGCGGGAGATCATCTCACACGCCCAGCGCGTGGTGATCGTCGCTGATCACAGCAAGTTCGAGACCATCACCCACGGCAAGATCGCTGAGCTGTCGCGAGTGGGTATCATTGTCACCGATGAGGAGTTGGACGTGGGATTCCGGGAAGAGCTAGCAACCATGGGCTTGGAGCTGCTCCTCGCGTAGAGAGGGTGGGTGGTGGCGATCAGCTCGGCAGAACGCGGTATCAGGGACGAACTGGCAGACAGAAGAGGAAGTGGGCGGTGTCGCCTGATAACTGGGAGGTGATCGCCTAGCGACGGGCAGAAGACCGGCAGTGCGGAGACCTAAGTGCCGACGTGTGGCGCGATCCGACAACACGGAACAATAAGGAGGAACAAGGTGAAAAGCGGAAAGATGTTGGCTGTAGCGTGTCTTCTCCTTCTCACGCTTCTTGCTGTGGCGGGAGCAGCGCAGCAGAAGCTTGGTTGGGTTGGCCCCATCTACGTGGAGCTCTCAGAGAGCCTGAAGAAAGGCTTCCAGGACTACTACCTGAGAACCTACGGGGAACCCATCGAGATTACGTTCGTGAGGCCGGGCGGATGGCCCGTCTGTGTTGATAGAGTCAGAATTTGGGATGGTAAGCCTGATGCCGATGTCTTCCTGGGAGCGGGAGCTCCTGCCCATTCCGTTCTGGCAAGCCTCGGGCTGACTGTCCCCTATGTACACGCTCATTGGGACATGATCCCCGCCCAATGGCACGGCATGAGCGCCAAGGATCCGGACGGGTACTGGTCCGCGTTCGCGCCGTGGCTCGTTTCGAACATGTACAACGAGCTGGTCCTCCGCATGTACAACGTGCCCCCTCCTCTTACATGGGACGATCTCTTGAACCCCATCTACAGAGGCCATATCGCGATGTGCCTTACCTACGCCTCCGGCACGATGTACGAGGTCGTTCAGATCCAGCTTCAGACACGCGGATGGAGGGATGGCTGGGCCTACCTAAGGTATCTGGCGGCTCAGGTGGGTCGCTGGACGACTGGAAGCACGGACACAACCCACAATGTGACGCGAGGAGAGTACCCGATCGGCATCGCGCAACCCCAGATGAACGCGATGGTTGCGCGCCGTGATGGGTATCCGGTCGGAAACCTTGTTCCCGACGTTACTGTGCTCGTTCCCGAGGCGGCAGCGCTGCTGGCTGGTGCCCCTAACGAGAGGAACGCCAAGATCTTCCTCGACTGGCTCTACAGCATGGAGGGTCAGAAGTACGTGCTGCAAGGTGGGTACTTCGTGGCCCGGACCGACATCTCCCTCACGCAGTGGCAGGCCGAGGGGGTAAGCATGGCCTCGCACGCCATCGCTGCGCTCGGCGGAGCCGACAACTTCTGGGCCGTGGATCTCGATCTTCTGGACTACGACCTTGAGCTTGCCACGGCCCAGTGGGACGAGGTCAACAACACCTTCGACAGGGAGATCTACAGGAAGTGGGAAGAGCTGAAGAGCACGCTGTCTCAGATCGAGGCTGTCGAGCTGCAGATCGCGGACGCGAAGGCCAAGGGAGCAGACGTTGCTGCGGCCGAGGCCAAGGCTGCTGAGGCAAGAACGCTCTTTGAGGAGGGTGAGCTTGCTACCGCGAGGACTGCCGTAACCGAAGCACGTGCTCTCCTGAGACGTTAACGCGCACAGGATGAGTAAACAGAGACCAAGTCAACGGAGGATGGGCGGTGCGGGTGGGCTTCTAGCCCACCCGCACCAGCATGGCATCCGAAGCCTCATCCGGGTGGACAACCTTTTGGCAGCGTTCGCATGGTTGGTTGTCGCTTTCCTGATTATCTACCCCCTGTCCTTCCTCGTGGTAGATAGCTTCAGGGTAGCGGGTTCGGATCGTTTTGGCTTACAGAACTACAGGGCTTTCTTCTCAGAGCCGTACTACATGGGTGCGTTTCTGAAGACATTCATGCTCTCCGGCCTTGTGCTCCTGACCACCACGGTGCTTGGTCTGCCACTGGCGTACATCCTTGCGCGGTACCGGCTGCGGGGACAGACCGTTTTCACTGCCCTGACCATTCTGCCTATCGTGCTGCCAGCCTATGCAGGAGCCTTTGCATGGGTGGTGTTCTTCGGCAGGTTCGGCACCCTGAACCTCCTGCTGATGCAGTGGGGGATCATCAGCCGCCCCATCAACTTCATCTCGGGTCTGCACGGTGTTGTCTTCATGCAGGCGATCCACCTGCTGCCGTTCATGGTGCTCAGTCTCCTGGCGGCGTTCACCAGCATCGACCCCGATCTGGAGGAAGCAGCGGAAGTGGAGGGAGCCAGCGGGATTCGACGGTTCTTCACCGTGACCCTCCCCCTGTGTACCCCCAGTTACCTGGCGGGCGCAATCCTCGTCTTCCTCTGGCCATTCACAGATTGGCTTACGCCCATGATCTTCGGGGTCATTGATCTGCTTCCTTCCATAGCGTACATCAACATCGCCTATCACTTCACAGATGTTGGCCGCAAGTACATGGGCATTGTCTCCGTGGTCCTATCGTCGGGCGTGTGCGTGGCCGCCTTCCTGCTGTTGAAGGCCTGGGTAGAACGGAAGAGGTACACGGGTCTTTCGAAGGGCACTACTCTCGGGGGAAGAACAATACGGCCCAAACCCCTGGTGAGAGTGGCTTCCTACCTGTACATGTTGTTCGTTTCCGCTTTGGTCCTCCTCATTCCCATTGTCCTGGGGCTGTCGGGCTTCTCCAGAAGGTGGGTCCTCACGCCTTTCCCGCAGCACTGGACCCTAGATAACTTCCGCACCATCTTCACTGGGGCGACCCGACTCATCTCCAACTCCTTCCTCTTTAGCGGTGTGGCCCTGGGAATCGGTGTTCTATTTGGTCTTCTCATGGCCTACCTCATCGTTCGCACCAAGGCACTCGGGAGGAGCGGCCTTGAGTTCGTCAGCACGCTCATGCTTGTTTTCCCCGGCGTCGCGGTCGGTGTTGCCTATCTGACAGCGTTCTGGCACGGAATCCCGCTTGCCACTCACTGGATGGTGATGCCTCTAGCCCTGTTCGTACGACGCATGCCTTACTTCCAAAGGATGGCGCACGCTGCCTACCAGCAGCTGGATCCTTGTCTTGAGGAGGCGGCCGAGGTTGCGGGAGCGAGCAAACTAAGAACCTTCCTCACGATCTCGCTGCCTCTGCTCCTGAAGGGGATCTTCGTCGGGGTCATCATGTTCTTCATCATGGCTTTCCAGGAGATCTCGACAGCCATCTTCCTCTATAGAGGAGGGTGGGAGACCTTGCCCGTGGGGCTGTATCTGAACTGGCATCGAGGCATGGAGTTCGGATTCGCAGCGGCATTGGCTTTCATGATGGTTGTCATCGTCTTCGTCATGTTGATGGTTGCCGCCAAGATCGGCGGGGGCGTGCTCAACGTGGCTTGGGGTTCAAGCGGAAGGGGGAAGTAGATGGGGTTCATCGACATCAGGAACCTGGTCAAGCGGTTCAGGACGAAGTATGGCGAGGTACTGGCAGCCGACAACGTCTGCCTTGAGATCGAGAAGGCCGAACTGATAACCCTTCTTGGCCCCAGCGGGTGCGGTAAGACGACCACCTTGCGGTGCATAGCGGGTCTGGAGAGACCTGACAGCGGGGATGTGTTGATCGACGGGGCTCCCATGTTCTCCCAGGGGTTCGTTCCCCCGGCCAAGCGGGGGATCGGGATGGTCTTCCAGAACTACGCGGTCTGGCCTCACATGACGGTGTTCGCCAACGTTGCCTACGGGCTCAAGCTCGAAGGGGTTCCGAGAAGGACTCGCGAGGCGCGGGTGAGGGAGATGCTCGACGTCGTGGGCCTGGCTGGCTTGGAGCGGAGATACCCCGGGCAGATGAGTGGTGGCCAGCAACAACGGGTTGCGCTCGCAAGGGCACTGATGCGACATCCCAAGGTGCTCCTCCTCGACGAACCGCTGAGCAATCTTGACGCCAAGCTCAGGGAGAAGATGAGATTCGAGATCAGGGATATTGTCAGCCGGATGGAGATGACGGCTGTCTACGTTACCCACGATCAGGCAGAGGCAATGGTGCTCTCAGATCGCGTGGCGATCATGGATCAGGGCAAGCTTGTTCAAGTGGCCAAGCCTGACGAGATTTACCATGTGCCTGCTAGCCGATTTGTCGCCGATTTCATCGGAACGACGAACATTGTGGAAGGGCAAGTGGAGGAGATCCTGGACGACACGGGGCTGGTCGGTTTGAGAACCGGGCTGGGAAGGACGCTGTGCAGGGTTCGCGATCGGGCCGCAGTGGCCAAGGGTGAACCGGTCTACCTTTCCATAAGGCCAGAGGACATCGAGGTGATCAACAGCACGCACGGAGCTAGGGACAACATCTACACGGGAACGATAACTGAGAGAGCCTATCTTGGTCACCTGTTGTACCTGTTCATTCGCGTGCGCGATACAGTCATCAGAGCGCAGTGTCACCCAAGGCAAGCGGGAAGCGAAGGGGAGGAGACGCGTATCTACCTGGACCCGGCGAAGTGCGTCGTACTTCCGTCCTGATGCGGCGCGACGTCGGGAAGGAGCCGCTCGGTGCGCTTGAGACTTCTCAGCTAGTCCACTGCGAACGGGACTTCAGGGCGGTTAGGGGAGTCTGTCGATGCGTGTTGGGCAACAAAGCTCTCTTCTGGGCTGTAGCACAGGTGTTGGCGACGGCCGGTTCGTCTCTGATGGCCCGTGTGCCGATGGCGAACTCACGGAGGTGGGGCTTCGCGTCTACCTCTGAACGCCTGGTTTGATGCCTGCTGTTCTCGACGGAGCGAGGGTGTTGGGGTTGCACCAACTGGCCATAGCGGCTGTGTGCGACTCTCGACGAAAGGCGAGGCCATGCCCCCGCCGAGCAGCCCGTGTCCTCCCGGCATGGCTGGCGCTCGACTTGAGCTGAGGCGGGCCGCGATGGTTGGCCGTTCGCTGGCTCTGGGGGAGGCAGTGTTGGCCGCAGCGATCTGGGCCTCGTCGTTCGTGGGGGTCAAGGTGGCCCTGGAGCACGCCGGCCCCCTCACCGTGGGCGGGCTTCGGTACTTCGCGGCGTTCCTCCTCTTCCTCCCGCTCCTGGGCCGGGCCTCGCCCGCTCTCGCCAAGGGGGCGTGGGTCCGTTTGACGGCGATCGGGATCGCGCAGTACACGGTGGGCAACGCGGCCCTGTTCTGGGCATTGGGGCGCTTGCCGGCTACGGCAGGGAGCCTCAGCCTGGCCCTCGTCCCGATCATGGTTGTCCTTTTCCAGGTCCTCTGGCTGCGCGAGCGAC
The DNA here is from genome assembly GCA_020062805.1 of Candidatus Bipolaricaulis sp. Taxonomy (GTDB): domain Bacteria; phylum Bipolaricaulota; class Bipolaricaulia; order Bipolaricaulales; family Bipolaricaulaceae; genus Bipolaricaulis. The sequence continues at coordinate 9,391 of JAGUVP010000276.1, read as the reverse complement.
CGGGGGGGTTGGCCCTCTGCGGGGTGGCGCTCACCGTTGGGGGGGCGGTGGTCTTCTTCTCCCGTGACGCGGGAGCAGGGCAGGCCACTGCGCTGGCGGCCCTCGGGTTGGCTGTCGTCGCATTCGCTGTACTGCCGGTGCTAGGGCGGGAACTGGCCCGTGACCGGACGGTGTCCACGGTTCCCCTCACGGCTATCCCGTTGGGAATCGGCGGCGGCGTGCTCCTGTCCCTTGCCCTGGCCTGGGAAGGTGTGCCTCGCCTGCCGCTGTCCACGTGGGGCGTGGTCGCGGGCCTAGCCTTGGTGAACACCGCGCTGGCCTACCTGTTGTTCAACCACGCCCTGCAGCACCTCACCGCCACCGAGGCCAACGTGATCTTGAACCTGAGCCCGTTAGGTACAGCGATCTTGGCCTGGTACACCCTCGGCGAACGGCTGACCGGGTGGCAGATCGTGGCCATGGCCACCGTGCTCGTTGGGGTGGTGCTCGTTCAGGTACGGCGGAGGGAGGGGGTGCCGTGACGGCGGTAGCTGGCTACATTCTTGACCTCGATGGCACGGTGTACCTCGGAGACCGCCTCATCCCCGGGGCAGATCAGGCGGTTGCGCAGCTGAGGGAACGGGGGCGGAGGGTCGTCTTCCTATCGAACAAGCCGCTCCACTCCCGACGGGACTACGCCGAGAAGCTCTCCGCGTTGGGCATACCGACGACCGAAGATGAGGTGATCCACTCCTCGCTCGTCATCGCGCGGCATCTGGCCCAGGAATCTCCCGGGGCGAGGGTGTATGCGATCGGTGAGCTGCCGCTCCAAGCGGAGCTGTCTCAGGCTGGGCTCGTGCTGACGGAGGACCCCTCAGAGGTCGAGTACGTGGTTGTCGCGTTTGACCGCACCCTCACCTACGCCAAGCTCAACACGGCGTTCCAGGCGCTTCTGAAGGGGGCGCGGTTCTACGCCACAAACCCCGACCGAACGTGCCCTGTCGATGGCGGTGAGATCCCTGATGCAGCAGGGGGGATCGCGTTTCTGGAAGCCACGACTGGCCGTCGTGTGGAGGAGGTGTTCGGCAAGCCCTCGCTCCGGATGGCGGCCGCGGCACGCGAGGTTCTTGGGCTTCCCGCCTCTGCCTGCGCTCTTGTCGGGGACCGACTGGAGACGGACATCTCGATGGCGCGAGCCGCGGGGATGACGGCAGTCCTCACCCTCACCGGCGTCACGCCCCGCTCGGCCGTTGCCGCTGCCTCACCGCAGCCGGACCACGTGATCGAGGGGATCGCTGAGCTGCCGAGGCTAGACGAACTGATGAACAAGGGGGAATCATGAACAGTGGCAAGACCGTGCTGGTACCTGTAGAAGCGCTGCGGACGTTCGTCCGTGAGGTGTTCGTGGGCGTGGGCACAGAACCGAAGAACGCTCAGATCTGCGCCGACGTCTTGATCGCCTCTGATCTGCGGGGGATCGAGTCCCACGGCGTGTCCCGCCTCAAGATGTACTACGACTGGATCAAGAAGGGGATCATCTCCCCCGCGGTCCGGTTCGAGGTGGTCCGGGACGGTCCGACCACGGCGGTCGTGGACGCCCACACGAGCCTCGGCCACCCCATTGCCCACCGCGCCATGAACCTCGCGATCGCCAAGGCCCGGCAGTACGGGCTGGGGGCGGTGGCGGTGCGCAACTCGTCGCACTACGGGATCGCGGGCTACTACGCGCGAATGGCAGCCGAGGAGGGGATGATCGGGTTCTCGTTCACAAACGCGCGGCCGTCGGTTGCGCCGACGTTCGGAGCTGAGCCGATGCTTGGGACGAACCCGATTGCGTTCGCGTGTCCTACTGACGAGGACTTCCCGTTCCTGTTCGACGCGGCGACCTCGATCACCCAGCGTGGGAAGATCGAGGTCCTGGCGCGGGAGAAGAAGCCAACCCCTCAGGGCTGGGTGGTGGACCGGAACGGGCAGCTCTCCACGGATACCCAGGAGATCCTGCGCGGCATCCCCAAGGAGCTGTTCGCCCTCCTGCCCATCGGCGGGGCCGGTGAGGAGATGGGCGGGCACAAGGGGTACGGCCTGGCGACGATGGTGGAGATCCTGTGTGCGGGCCTCTCCTCGGGGGCGTTTCTGTGGGCCCTATCGGGAATGGAGAAGGACGGGACGCCGCGGCCCCATCGGCTGGCCCATTTCTTCCTCGCGCTCTCTGTGGAGCACTTCGTTCCCCTGGAGGAGTTCAGGTTGACCTTGGGCGGCCTCCTCCGCGAGCTCCGCAACGCCGCCAAGTCCCCGGGCGAGGAGCGGATCTACACGGCGGGTGAGAAGGGGCATGCTCGTGAGCAGAGGATTCGGGGCGAGGGGGTCCCTGTGTCTCCGTCCCTTCAGGCGGAGATCCGATCCATCCGGGCCGAGCTTGGGCTCACGGGCCACGGGTTCCCGTTCTAGGCGAGGGAATGGGCTGGGGCGGTGATCGTGAGACTGCGCCCGAGCGCGGAGTCGACGCTGTCTAGACGGTGCTTTCATTGAGGTGATCGACCTCGGTACCACTGGGGTGCGGTGTGCGTTGTTCGACGAGTGAGTCCGGCTCATGCCCTCTGCTTATCGGGGAATCGGGCTCGCGTTCCCGTCTCTAGGGTAGGTGGAGCAGGCCCCGGTCGAAATGCTGTCGGCCACCTCCACGGTGGTCCACGAGGCGCTGGGAATCACGAACCAGCGGGAGACGGTCGTGGCCTGGGACCGCTCGTCCGGGCAGGCGGTGTACCCGGCGATCGTGTGGCAGGACCGCCGCACGGCAGACCGATGCAGCGAGCTGAAGGCAGCGGGGGAGGAGGACTGGGTACGCGAGCGGACGGGCCTTCCCCGCGACCCGTACTTCTCGGCGACCGAGCTTGCCTGGCCTTTCGGCCTCGTGCCGGGCCTCCGGGAGAAGGTTAAGCGCGGCGACGTCCTGGTTGGAACCGTGGACTCGTGGCTTCAGTGAAACCTTGCCGGGGTTCACGCCACCGACCCCACCGACGCCTCACAGACCCTGCTCTACGACATCCACACCAGTGCGGGGGATGCCGAGCTCCTCGATCTGTTCGGAGTTCCTCGCACGTGCCTGCCCGAGCTGCGGGTGGATGGAGGGGCCGCGCGAGACGCGTTCCTTTGTCAGTTTCAGGCGGACATTCTCGGCATCCCCATCGTCCGTTCGGAGACGATCGAGACGACCTCGCTCGGCGCTACGTTGTCCGCGGGCCTCGCGGTTGGCGTATGGCCCGATCGTGACGTCGTGCGAGCGCTTTCCACCTCTCTGACCCGGTTCTTACCGGAGAAACAAGCCCGTGACCGATCCCACCGGCTGAGCGGCCGGCGTTGTGTCGTGGACCGGGCCCGCGGCTGGACCACCTCTCACTGATCGCACCGCGTCTTCCCCTTGACAGGGGGCCCTCTCCGTTCTAGAATCTGGCAGTCGGCACAGGTGACTGCTAAACGGAGGTGGTATCATGCCGAGACTACCGATTGTGTGGCGAGACCCGTTCGCGATTACGTCCCGAATGGGGCAGATCGTGGACGAGTTCTTCAAGGACTTCGGGAGCTTCCCGGACCTCGAGGTGTCTCCCGGCTTTGGACAGACGGACATCTACGTGAAGGACAGCAACCTCGTGATCGAGACGGAACTTCCCGGCGCCACGAAGGACGACGTTCAGGTAAAGGTGGAGGGCGACCGCCTGGTCATCTCGGGAGAGACGAAGCGGTGCGAGGACATCCGCAGCGAGAGCTACATCCGCATGGGGCGCCGGTGCGGTGCGTTCCGCTGCGTGTTCCCCCTCCCGAAGGAAGCGGAGGATCGCAAGGGGATCAAGGCCCGTTTTGAGAACGGCATCCTCATCGTCGAGGTCCCGCTGAAGCGGGCGCCCGAGGGTGAGGGTGCGTTCGACGTGACGGTGGAGTAGCGCGAACGCTGGGGAGGGGCACCGTTGCCCCTCCTCGGCTCCCTTCGTTGCCTCGCTGTGAGGGCCGCTTGAGGAGGAGTTAGGATCTGCATGAGCTACACGACGAAGCTGTGCGACCTGTGTCGCGCCCGACCGGCAACGGTGCGGGTGGACGTGGTCGAGGACGGCCGGCGCCGCACGCTCGACCTTTGCGAGCACGACTACGCTCGGCTGCGCCAGGAGAGCCCAAGATCTCCTTGGGAGTCGCTGTTTGAAGACTTTTCCTCCTCGGAAGGCAGTCGGTGGGGAGGGGACCGCGAAGCGGTGGATGTTCAGGCCTATCTCTCTCAGCAGGCGCGCGATCTGCTCCAGGCAGCGGCCAAGGTCGCGGTGGGGTTTGGGAGAAGGGAGCTCGACACGGAGCACGTGCTCCACGCCCTCACCGAAAGTGAGGTCGTGCGGGAGATCCTCCGCGCGTTCAAGCTGCCGGCGGAGGATGTCCGCGGCCACGTCGAGCACAACGCCCCGCGGGGGGAGCGGCGGGCCGCGAAGGGCGAGACCGTTAGGATCGGTATCACACCCCGCGTGAAGGCGGTCCTCGAGAGGGCGTTCGCTTCCTCTCGCGAGCTGGGACATGCCTATGTCGGGCCTGAGCACCTGCTGATCGGCCTTGTGAACGAGCCGGACGGGTTGGGAGGGGACATCCTCCGCCGATACGGCCTGACCACTGAAGGCGTGCGCGAGAGGGCGGCACGGGTGGTCGGCCGCGGGAAGGAGGAAGGGGGGAGCGGGCGTCGCTCTGCAACGCCGAACTTGGATAAGCACTCGCGCGACCTGACGGCGCTCGCCCACCAGGGGAAGCTCGACCCGGTCATTGGCCGTGCGAAGGAGATAGAGACGGTGATCGAGGTCCTCGCTCGTCGCAAGAAGAACAACCCGGTGCTCATCGGCGAGCCTGGAGTGGGGAAGACGGCGATCGTGGAGGGGCTCGCCCAGCGCATCGCCCGGGACGAGGTCCCGGAGGTGCTACGCGGGAAGCGGCTCGTGGAGCTCTCGGTGAACTCCCTCGTCGCGGGGACGAAGTACCGTGGCGAGTTCGAGGAACGGGTGAAGGAGCTGCTGGACGAGATCGTTGCCCACCAGGGCGAGCTAGTCTTGTTCATTGACGAGCTGCACACGATCGTCGGGGCCGGCCAGGCCGAGGGAGGCCTGGACATCGCCAACACCCTCAAACCGGCGCTGGCGCGGGGGGAGCTGCACCTCATCGGGGCGACGACCCTCAACGAGTATCAGAAGCACGTGGAGAAGGACGCAGCACTGGAGCGCCGATTCCAGCCGGTGTTCATCGCCGAGCCGACGGTGGATCAGACGGTCCACATCCTGCGCGGCTTGCGTGACCGGTTCGAGGCCCACCACAAGGTGCGCATCACAGACGAGGCGATCGTTGCCGCAGCTGAGCTCTCCGATCGCTACATCAGCGGGCGCTACCTCCCGGACAAGGCGATCGACCTCGTGGACCAGGCTGGGGCGCGGGTGCGGATCGCCACCACCTCCCGGCCAGCCGAGGTCCAGGAGCTGGAGGCGGAGATCCGGGCGTTGAAGCGGGAACAGGACTACGCCACGTCGCGGAAGCAGTTCGATCGGGCGAAGGGCATTCAGGATTCGATCGTGGACAAGGAGAAGGACCTCGATGAGGCCACGGAGCGGTGGAAGAAGGGCGTCGCCTCCGGTTCCCCTGAGGTGAGGGTGGAGCACGTGGCGGAGATCGTGTCCTCTCTTACCGGAATCCCGGTTGCTGACCTCACCGCCGAGGAGCGGGACAAGCTCCTCCGGCTCGAGGAGGTGCTGCACGAGCGGGTGGTGGGCCAGGATGAGGCCGTGGCGGCGGTCAGCGCGGCGGTGCGCCTGTCGCGGGCCGGCCTCCAGGAAGGACACCGCCCCACCGCCACGTTCTTGTTCCTCGGGCCGACCGGGGTTGGGAAGACGGAGCTCGCCAAGACGCTCGCTTGGGCCGTATTCGGCGACGAAGAGGCGGTGGTCCGGATCGACATGAGCGAGTACTCAGAGCGCCACACCGTGTCCCGCCTCGTCGGGGCCCCACCAGGGTACGTGGGGTACGAGGAGGGAGGACAGCTGACGGAGCGGGTGCGGCGCCGGCCGTACAGCGTGATCCTCCTTGACGAGATCGAGAAGGCCCACCCCGAGGTCCACAATATCCTCCTCCAGGTGTTCGACGATGGCCGGCTCACCGACGGCAAGGGCCGCGTGGTGGACTTCGCGAACACGATCCTCATCGCCACCAGCAACCTTGGCAGCGACCTCATCCAGCGCAACCTCATCGCGCCGACAGGACAGCGCCTCGATTACGCGCAGCTGAAGGAGAAGCTGGGGGACGTCTTGCGCCATCACTTCCGGCCGGAGTTCCTGAACCGAATCGACGAAGTGATCGTGTTTCACGCTCTGACTCAAGATCAGCTCCGGGACATCGTCTTCCTGCAGCTGGAGCGGGTGCGACGGATGGCGAAGGCCCAGGGGGTGGATCTCGAGTTCGACGCGTCGCTCGTGGATCACCTGACGGAGGTCGGGTACCAGCCCGAGTTCGGGGCTCGCGAACTCAAGCGCCGGATCCGGGGCGAGGTCGAGAACTCTCTTGCCAACGCTCTCCTCAATGGGGAGGTCTCCGAGGGCGACGCCGTCCGCGTTGTGTACGACCCAAGCCAATGCCAGACTCGATTCGACAGGATCTCTGCCGGAAGCGGCTCCGGGTGAAAAGCGAACAGCCACGGTAGCGAGCGGACCACACCCGCGTCTCCACGACCAACCCAGGGCCTGTCCAAGTTTGACGTGGTGGACCGATGATGCTAGACTGCATCTGCAGTCTCACGCAAAGCAGCCGCGTCCAGAACAAGGGGGAGGAGATGGGGCAAGCGACGTTGGAAGCGATCGGGTTAGTGCTGGCTGTGGTGTTGGCCATCGGGCTGGTCGTGGTGTGGCAAGGCGGCCAGAAGGTGGCCATCGAGGACGTGCAGCCGTCGTGGGGCTGGTACATCGACCCCAAGGACCCTGATGGGAAGATGACCACGGCGATCTGGTTCGTGTCGAACCGCGCCGACCTGTCCAAGAGGAACGCTCCGCGGGAGTTGTTCGTGGCGCCCCCGGCACCGGGTGCGGAGGAGTCCCTCACGCGGATCACGATTGACACGTTCGATGACCGCCAGCCAGCGGTGTCTCCGGACGGGAGCCGAGTGGCGTACGTTTCCAACAAGCACGGTCAAGCACAGGGTAATGTCTACCTTTACGACATTCTCAAGGGGACCCACACCCGGGTCACCTACCGCCCGCAAGGGCTCGATTCGATGCCTGCCTGGAGTCCCCTCAAGGACGGCCAAGGGCAGCATAGCGAGCTGATCATCGTCTCCGACCTGTACAGCAAGATCCCCCAGCTCTACCGGGTGAACATCCCCACCGGAACGTGGACCCAGATCACGTACAGCCAGTACCCGATCTCGTCACCTCACGTGTCCCCCGATGGTCGGTACATTGCGTATACCATGGACGTGAACGGGAATACGGACATCTACGTCATGGACTACGACGGCAGGAATGTGCAGCGGATCACCTCGCACCCGAAGCAAGATCAGAACCCGAAGTGGTGCCCGAAGTGGGATACGGGGTATTGGATCGCGTTCGAGTCCGATCGTACCGGTGACTGGAACGTGTACCTGATCAACCCGTTCACCAAGGAGGAGCGGCCGGTCACGCAGCACCCTGGAGCAGACTTCGCTCCAGCGTGGTCTCCCGCTCCCGATGGGAAGTCACTTGTGTTCGTTTCGGATCGCGATGCGGCGAAGAGCCCGGGTTATCGATACAGCATCTACCTTGTTCCCGACATATGGGGAACGATTCAGCCTACGACTGGGGAAGTGGAGACGTTCCGGGTCACGGGGCGCGTGCAGTAGGGGTACCAGCGGTCACGACGGACCAGAGGCTCTCCAACGGGGACGGAGGGCGGCGCGTGCAGTTCTAATCAGACCGCTTTCCCGTGATCTCCGCGATGTCCAGCCGGAGAACGGTCGCGCGATCGTAGGCCGTGTCATCGGGGAGTTGGCGCCGCTCAACGCTGCCGGGATCCTTCTCCTGGTGGGCGAGGAGCACGCGCAGACCGTGAGCCTTTCCGTCGCGGTCCGTGACCACCCTCATCCGTCCCCGCACTACGACCGAGCGATAGGCGTGGCTGCACTCGCCCTCCCTGTACCCGAGGTCCTCCACGACCGTTGCGCAAACGTGGGGGGTCTCTCGGAGGATGTCGAGCTTGAGCCCGTTGTGAGCGCAGTGGAAGTAGAGCGCGTTCTCCTGGGCGGTGTAGCCGTAATTGAGCGTGACGACGTAGGGCTCCCCGTCACGGCACATCGCTAGTGCCATGTACCTTTGGCTGCAGAGCACGGCATCAATCTCGCTCCGTTCGACGATCTCCCTCTCCGCTCGGCGCATGTGGTAGGTCGGCATGGGATCTACATGATAGCGTAGAGACCTCGTCCACCGCTCCTCCACGACGGGCTTCCCGCCCTTGACCGCAGAGGCATTCCGTGATCCGTTATCCGTGGCCCCGTTCTTCTCCCCCCAGTGCTCATCACCCGTCACCGATCACAAGGGGGCCTCCGTGGGCCCCTGTGCTCGGCGGTTAGAACACGGTCGGTACCCCGTGGGGGAGCCTTAGCGGGCTGGCAGGAGGTAGAGGAAGATCGCGAAGTAGTGGCACATCCCGGCTGCGAGAACCATGAGGTGCCAGATGGCGTGGTTGAACGGGAGCTTCTTCCACGCGTAGAACACGATCCCCAGGGTGTAGATCACCCCGCCGGTGAATAGGAACACGAGCGCGCCGAACGGAACGTGCGCCACGACCTGACGCGCCGCCACCACGATGAGCCACCCCATCGCGATGTAGGTGACGACCGATGCCTTGCTCAAGCGACCCAAAAATAGGGATTTGAACAGGACGCCGAGAACGGCCATCGCCCACACGACCCCGAGAAGAGTCCACCCCCACGGGTTCCAGAGGCGGATCACGAGGAACGGGGTGTACGTTCCGGCGATGAGGAGGTAGATCGAGGCGTGATCGAGAACGCGGAACACGGCTTTCGCCCGGGGGTGTGTCAGGCTGTGGTAGAGGGTTGAGGCGAGGTGCGTCAGGACGAGGGTCGTCCCGTACACGACAAGGCTTGCAACCTGACCTGAGCTCGCTCCCCTCAGCACCCCAAGCACGATGAGGGCGGCGAGTCCAGCCAAGCTGAGCGCCGTCGCCACGCCGTGGGTGACGGCATTGGCGATCTCCTCGCCCAGCGAGTACTTGGGAAGGCCCCGGTTCATGCGGACACCCTGCGTCGGCGAGCACGGCGCCCCGCCCGAAGGAACGGGCGCACCACCTGCCCCAGAACCGATCGTCTGAGATCGATCGCGCGGAATCGGCACACCTCGTGGCAGCACATGCAGCGAAT
>JAGUVP010000173.1 GCA_020062805.1 Candidatus Bipolaricaulis sp. | reverse complement strand
GCATATATCCGACCGCGTCGGCGTCATGTACCTGGGGCAAGTCGTCGAGCTCGGCGGGGCGGAGGAGTTGTTCGCCAATCCCTTGCACCCCTATACCGAGGCCTTGTTGTCGGCCATCCCGTTGCCGGATCCGGAGCTCAAGCGGGATCGGATCATCCTGGAAGGCGACGTGCCCAGCCCCCTCAACCCTCCCTCAGGGTGCCACTTCCACACCCGCTGCCGTTGGGTCCAGCCGATCTGCAGAGACGAGAACCCCCCGTTCGTGGACGTGGGGGACGAGCACTTCGTCGCCTGCCACCTGCGCAAGACCAGGGAGAAACAGTAGCCGCCCTGTTCCGGGGAGGCTTGGGGGCCGGCGCGGGGCGCCGGCCCCCGTTTCTTGTGTGCCCGGCATGGTGTGTTGACTTGGGGGTGGAAGTCCCCTACGGACCCGGCAGGGGGAACCGTTAGCCGGACGGCAAGGGCGTCCACCGCGAGGTGGAGTCTGAAGGAAGCCGCAGGCAAAGCGCTGGCCCGACGAACAGGAACCGCATAAGAGGCGGCTGCGCTGGACAAGGAGGCAAGTGTCTCTGAAGTCCAGTACCTGCACGGAGAGCGCAGACGTATATGCGGCGGGCATAAGCGGGAAGGTCAACGCACATTACCCGGGGAGGTCTGCCGTCCTGCCGTAGGGCTACCGTAGCCGAGAGGCAGCGGGATGGGGCGGCAGAAGTCAGCCGAGGGCATAGTAGGTCCTTTCGACCGGACCGAAGGCCCGAACACGAAGTACCGGAAGGAGCCTTGCGTTTCGATGGCGGCAGGAGGCGCGGACAGTATGGCTGAGATGCCCGATTCCCACCCGGAAGATAGCGGACGGAATCCGCGACGGGCCGGGCAGGGTGCGCCAAACGCCACGGCAACGGGAGAGAACTCCTGCCCGGAGACGCCCAAGTTGATGGAGGCGGTGGTCGAACGCGGGAACATGACGGTGGCCTTGCGACGAGTGGAGGGCAACAAGGGTGCGGCGGGAATCAACGGGATGACCGTCGAGGAACTGAGGCCCTACCTCAAGGAGCACTGGCCGCGAATCCGAGAAGAACTGCTGAAGGGCGAGTACCGGCCGACCCCGGTGCGGACGGTCGAGATACCGAAGCCCGGGGACAAGGGGACGCGGGAACTGGGCATCCCTACAGTGCTGGACCGCCTGATTCAGCAGGCGCTGCATCAGGTGCTGACCGGCATCTTCGACCCCGATTTCTCCGAGTCGAGCTATGGTTTCCGCCCAGGGCGAAGCGCGCATCAGGCCGTACTGCAAGCACGGGCCTATGTGGCGGAGGGAAAGCGCTGGGTGGTGGACATCGACCTGGAGAAGTTCTTTGACCGCGTCAACCATGATGTACTGATGGCACGGGTGGCGCGCAAGGTCAAGGACAAGCGGGTGCTCAAGCTCATCCGCCGGTACCTGCAGGCGGGAGCGATGTTGGGTGGGGTGGTGTCTCCCCGGGTGGAAGGAACGCCGCAGGGCGGGCCCCTCTCCCCGTTGCTCTCGAACATCCTGCTGGACGAACTGGATAAGGAACTGGAGCGACGGGGCCACCGTTTTGTGCGCTATGCGGACGACTGCAATGTGTACGTCAGGTCCTGTATAGCCGGAGAACGGGTACTGGCCTCGCTCACCCGGTTCCTCCAGAAACGGTTGAGGCTGAAGGTCAACGAGGAGAAGAGCGCTGTCGACCGGCCCTGGCGGAGAACGTTCCTGGGCTACTCGATGACGTGGCACGGGGTTCCGCGCTTGAAGGTGGCGGGCTCCTCCGTGGCACGGCTGAAGGGGAAGCTACGGGAGCTGTTCCGGCAGGGACGAGGGCGCAAACTGCACCGGGCCATCGCTGACCTGGCACCCCTCCTGCGCGGCTGGATGCAGTACTTCCGGCTCGCCCAGACCAAAGGGATCTTCGAAGAGCTGGACGGCTGGCTCCGGCGACGCCTGCGCTGTTTGCTCTGGCGTCAATGGAAGCGGCGCTACACTCGGGCCAAGAACCTGATGCGGCGAGGTCTTGAGGAGAAGCAAGCGTGGCGGTCGGCCTCCAACGGGCGTGGCCCGTGGTGGAACTCGGGAGCCTCGCACATGAACCACGCTTTCCCCAAGGACTTCTTCGACCGTCTTGGACTCGTCTCGCTGTCCCATCACTGGCGGCGGCTCCAGTGTACTGCGTGAACCGCCGGATACGGAACCGTATGTCCGGTGGTGTGGGAGGTCGGCGGGGGAAACTCCGCCTCCTACCCGATTGTCCCGTCTAGGAGGGTCTCCATCCTCGAAGCGGCGGCCTCCCGCATGGATGGGAGCACGTGGCTGTACGTGTCCAACGTGAGGGCAACGATGGCATGGCCGAGGAGCTCCTGAACCGTCTTCG
>JAGUVP010000094.1 GCA_020062805.1 Candidatus Bipolaricaulis sp. | reverse complement strand
GCGAGGCGTTCGGGTACGCGATCCTGTGGGTGTTCTCCGCGTGGCGAGCGAGCTCGCTGGGTGAGGCGACCCATGCGGCGAGGATGGCACGCACCTCGTCCGGCGTCTTCGCGTACACGCCCGCCCCAGCCTCCGTCACGAACCGCACGTTGGCCAGTTCGTTCACCATCCCGCCAGTGAGGATCATCGGCAGGCCCATGATCGCCGCCTCGGCGATCACCCCGGGTCCGGGTTTGCCGATGAGCACGTCCGCTCCCTGCATGAGGGTCTCCATGTTCGTCACGAACCCGTACACGTGGACGGGGTTCTTCCACGGGACCGCGCGCAAGCGGGTGGCGAGGGGGTCGTTCTTCCCGGCCACGATCGCCAGTTGCGCCCCCAGGCCGTCGAGGGATCGGGCGAGCGCTTCCATCCCCCCCATCCCCTCCGCCCCGCTCACCCCAAGGGCAGTCGGGAGGTCCGGATCCCAGCCGAGTGCCTCCCGGGCCTCGGCCTTCGTCTGGGTGACGAGGGCGAACTTGGGGTGCGCAGGGTGGCCGACGAGCCGCAGCTTGTCTGGAGACAGCCCCAGCTTCACCCCCTTCTCGATCGCGCTCTCGGTGGGCACGAGGCACCGGTCCACCTGCGGGTGGAACCACCCGCTGTGCGGGGAAGCCATGTCGGTAATCACGGTCAGCAGGGGAATACGCACGCCCGAGGCGCGACGAGCGGCCACGGCGAGCCCGCTGAACCCGGCGTGGAGGATCACCGCCACCGCCCAGGTGGCATAGGCGCGGCCGAGCGGTCCCTTACGGCCGATGAGGTGAGAGAGAGTCCCCCGTCCGGCCCGCGAGGCCATGGTGCGATCGATGGCGGACACGAACAGGTCGTACGAAGGCTGGTGGCGCTTCACCCACCACGGGTAGATCTCCGGAGCGCGGTTGAGAGGGGGCATCCCGCAGTTCCGGAACACGTCGAAGTACTCGCACTCGAACGTGTCTGGATGGAGGTGGTGCAGCGCGGCCTCGATCGCCCGGCCCGCGGCGCGGTGGCCGCCCCCCGTGTCTGACATGAGGAACCCAATTCGGATCATGAAGTATCCAACGCGCCGCACACAGGTTGCGACGCTACCCAGTCAGGCTGTAGTGGCCAAGTCATGCTGTAGCGGCGGGCTTCATGCCCGACGCTGGTCGGAGCGAGCGGATTTGAACCGCTGACCCCTGGCCCCCCATGCCAGTGCGCTACCATGCTGCGCCACGCTCCGCCGGTAGGGATGGTATCGCCCCAGCGTCGCCCCGCCAACACGAGTCGTCTCCCTTCACGTATTGTCCGACAATCGGAAACCCACTACCCTGAGCTGCTGCGAAGGAGGCAGGGTCATGACATGGTTCGCCGTCGTGCTGGGATCTGGGGCGGTCATCGTGGCGGTGGTGGTTGTCGTACGGGCGCTTCGTGTGCGCCCGGAGCCTTCCGGCCCACCGGGAGCAGGTCTCGTTGTCGATCCCGACCGGGTGGCTGGCCGTCTCGCGGAGGCGATTCGCTGCCCGACGGTCTCCCACCAAGACCCGGCCCAGTTCGATTCCCAGCCGTTCGCCGATCTCCGCCTTGCCTTCGAGCGGTCGTTCCCCCGTCTTCACGCCGCGCTGAAGCGAGAGATCGTGTCCGAGCACAGCCTCCTCTACACCTGGGAAGGCTCTGACGCTTCGCTCCGTCCCGCCCTCCTCATGGGCCACCTCGACGTGGTCCCGGTTGAAGCGGGCACCGAAGCCCACTGGACCCACCCCCCGTTCTCCGGGGCGATCGCCGATGGGTTCGTGTGGGGCCGGGGGACGCTCGACACGAAGGGAAGCGTGGTGGCGACCCTGGAAGCGGTGGAGACGCTCCTCGCGCAGGACTTTCGCCCTCGGCGCACGGTGTACCTCGCGTTCGGGCACGACGAGGAGGTCTCCGGTCGCCGCGGGGCGAAGGCGATGGCAGACCTCCTCCGCTCCCGGGGCGTGGAGATCGAGTGGGTGATCGACGAGGGGGGAGCGATCCTCGCCGAAGGATCGGTGTCCGGCGTGGAGGCGCCGGTGGCGATGGTCGGGGTGGCGGAGAAGGGCTACCTCACCCTCCGCCTGACGGCCGAAGGTCCGGGCGGCCACTCGGCGAT
>JAGUVP010000257.1 GCA_020062805.1 Candidatus Bipolaricaulis sp. | reverse complement strand
TTCGCGCGGGCGTGGGCAGCAAGCACGGAAGCGGATCTCCTGGTCGTCCTCGGGACTTCCCTCACCGTGTGGCCGGTGGCGGGGCTCGTGCCCCATCTGTCCGCCCTCGGCGCGACGCTGATCATCGCCAACCGTGAGCCCACCCCGTACGATGACCGGGCAGACGTGTTGTTGCGGGGCGACCTCGTCGCGACCGCCCGGCTTCTCGGAGAGGCGCTAGAGGTGAACGTGGATGCGTGAGATCGAGGTTGGCAAGCTGCTAGCACAGCGAGGGGAGACCCTCGCCGTAGCCGAGTCGTGCACAGGCGGGCTCCTCGCCGGTCGGATCACCGACGTACCGGGGGCGTCCGCGTACTTCCTGGGCGGGATCATCGCCTACAGCAACGAGATCAAGGCGATGCTCCTCGGAGTACCCGAGGCAATCATCGCGTCGAAGGGTGGGGTGTCTGCGGAGTGCACGCGGGCGATGGCCGAGGGAGCGCAAAGCTTGCTGAAAACAGACTTCTCCCTCGCCATCAGCGGGATCGCTGGACCCGGAGGCGGAACTCCGGACAAGCCCGTGGGGCTGGTGTACGTCGCGCTGGCCTCCCCGTATGGAGTATGGGTGGAAGAGCATCGCTTCGTGGGGTCCCGCAACGAGAATCGCCGGGCCGCCTGCGATGCTGCGCTCGACCTTCTCCTCCGCCATCTGAGGGGCCGGTGACCTCTCCACAACCCGCGAGGCCGCGCTGGGCTACCCTGCGCTGGGCTGGGCTGGTGGCGTTCATGCTCGGTGGCCTCGCCTTGTTCGGCGCCCTCATCTACCTCAGCGGACCGGCGCAGGTGTTCGCCGACATCAAGAAGGTAGGCGTTGTGGGGTTCCTGGCCGTGGTCTTGAGCGTGCTCGCCTCCATGCTCACGTGGGCCCTGAGTTGGCACGCCCTCCTGCGCGGAGCCGGCATTGCGGTCCCGTGGCACCGCACCGTATCCCCCCTCCTCGCCGGATTTGCGGTCACCTACCTCACCCCCTCGATGTACATCGGAGGGGAACCCGTACGGGCCAACTGGGTTGCCCGAGATCAGGGGATCCCCATGGCCCGGGTGATGGCCACGGTGATCGTCGAGCGGATTCTGTCAGGTTTCTCTGTTCTCGCGTTCGCCTCGATCGGAGCGGTGCTCACCCTCATCTCCCCCGGCGTGTCCGTTGCCGACAAAGCAGTCGTGGGAATCGCTCTTGGAACGCTGGCTCTGATCTTGTTAGCAGCGGTTGCGCTCCTCGCGCGAGACATCCGCTGGATCTCCCGCTTTCTGAGATGGCTTGCGCGGTACTTGCCGGGTCGGGAACGGCTCCTTCGCGCCGCGGGCCATGTGGCCGAGATGGAGGCCGAGATTCACCGGGCGTTCACCCTCTACCGCAGCTACACTTTGCTCGCGTTTGCCTTGCAGCTCCTCACGGTGTTCCTCAACTACGTCCGACCGCAGATCTTCTTCTACTTCACCCAAGGCGACCTGTTCACGTTCCCCCAGCTCTCGCTCTACTTCACGCTGAGCCTGTTCGTCAACGGGTTTCTATGGGTGACTCCCGGCGGGTTCGGGATCACGGACGGAGGCCGTGTTGGGGTGTTCAGCCTTCTTGGTGTCCCGCTCAGTGCAGCGGTGGCGTTCAACGTTCTGTTTCGATTTGTCGACCTCATCCTCGTCGGGTTTGGAGTGCAACTCCTCCTCCGCCGCGGCCTCCTCCGACTGCGCAGGGGGCGGGTTGCGATGACGGTGGACAGCACCGGCTCCGAATCCAAGGATTCCCCGCCTACCGACGCCAGGCTGCGCTGAGCCACCCGACCCGGTGAGGTTGCGCCTGCCCAGCACGAGCCGCGCCCATCGCACCACCGAGTGCAGGACACGGCCGTCGTGGTACAATCCGATGCTTGCGGTTCGACGAAGGAGGAACCCGTGAAGATGAAGCTTGGTGCTCTCGTCCTGGTCGGCATGACCACCCTCGGTACCTGCGCCTTCTCCCAGGCGAAACTGGAGGCGTTTCCGGTGGGAACCACGACCATGGTGTTCACCGTGACGACCGAGGACCTGAGCGCCCCCCAGACGCTTGAGCTCCAGGTGGTCGTGCACCCGAACAGCACCTACACCGTGCGCATGCGGGCAGAAGCGACAGGCACGGGCGACCAGCTCTCGGGCTTCGGCTTCCTGTTCGGTGCCGCGGGCCTGGCCTACGGAGGGGGAGAGGACGTGAGTCTATCCGCGCTTCAGGTGCTTGTGGACCAGCGGAGCCGACTGCAGGAAGGCGATGAGTACCTGCTCCCCGGAGGGGGAACGTTCACCGATGTGGCCTTGGTCGACATCGCGGGGGTGCGGTGCGTGGAAGGCTCGTACGTGGATCCCAAGAATCGCGACACGCGGATGACCGTTGCCTTCGGAATCTCCAAGCCCGTGTACACAGTGCCGCGCGTCCGTGTGGAGCGACTGCGGGGCGGAACGTGGCAGACCGTATTCCTGATGGAACTGGTTGCGTACACCTTCGTCGGACCGTAGCGCCTCCATGCCGCTCCTAGAATTAGCGGGGATCACCAAGGACTACCGGCTCGGCAAGACCTTCGTACACGCTCTGCGCGGCCTGGACTTGACCATCGAACAGGGCGAGATCGTGGCCCTCATGGGGCCGTCCGGATCAGGCAAGTCCACGCTGATGCACATCCTGGGAGCCTTGGACACACCGACGAGCGGCACGGCTGCGTTTGACGGGCAGAGCCTGCAGCAGCTCTCGGAAAACCAGCTGGTGACCCTGCGAGGACGCAAAGTGGGATTTGTCTTCCAGACGTTCAACTTGGTCCCCACGCTGTCGGCGCAGAAGAACGTGGAGCTGCCGATGATCTTCCTCGGGGTGCCCAAACGGAAGCGCGCCGCGCGGGCCAAGGAGCTTCTGACCAAGGTCGGCCTCGCGGACCGTATCCGGCACAAGCCCAACGAGCTCTCCGGCGGCGAGCGCCAACGGGTGGCCATCGCCCGGGCACTGGCCAACAACCCGGAGATCATCCTCGCCGATGAGCCCACCGGGAACCTGGATACGGAGACAGGGGGGACGATCCTCGAACTCCTGCGACGACTGAGCGTAGACGACGGCAGGACCGTCGTCCTGGTGACCCACGACCCCGAAGCAGTTCGAATTGCCGGTCGCGTGATCCGCCTGCGAGACGGGCGCACGGTTGAAGAGACGGCCAATGCTTAGGGACTTCCTCGTGCTGGCTGGCTCCAGCATCCTCCACCGCAAGATCCGTAGTTGGCTCACGGTGATCGGGGTGTTCATCGGTATCACCGCCGTGGTGGCGCTGATTTCGGTTGGGCTTGGACTGGAGCGAACGATCACCGACGAGGTGGCCAAGGTGTTCGGTGTGGATACGTTCGTTCTCGCGCCGCGCGGATCGTTTGGAGCAGCGCGAACCAGCGAAGGCTCCGACCAGTACGCCCTCGATCTGGAGTGGCTGCGTACTCTGGACGGGGTGTTGACCGCGGCCGCCGTCCGCCAACGCACGGCGTTCGTCCAGGGTCAGCCCGGGCCGGAGGGGCGGCTCGCCCAGGGGTTCCTGCCCGTGATGGGCCTCTCCCCTGAGTTGATCACGTCGTTCTCGTCGTTCGTGGGGTCGTTGGAGGTCGAGCCGGGGGGACGGCTGTTCCAGGAAGCGGACCGCGTGGTTGCTGTGCTGGGCCGCGAGGTGGCAACCCGGTTGCGCGTGGACGCGGGACAAACGATCGTCATCGCGGGCGACGCCGACAAGCCGGAGATCACGTTCACGGTGGTCGGCATTCTGGCAACGGCCGATGATGGACGCCCCCAACAGGGCTTCACCTCGGGCATGCCCGCGAGCGCCACCACGATCTACATCCCCTACGACACCATGGAGTCCTTATGGGGGCCGGCTCAGGATGTACTGGTCACCCTGGTGCGTACCGCGCCAGGGCGCGATGTGGACGAGGTGGCGAACCGAGCTCAGGCGGAGCTCCGGGCGCGCGGATCCCGGGTCACCGCGATCACCTACAGCGACATCAGCAGTGCCATCGGAACCGTGACCTCGACCGTGAGCGCGTTTCTGGCGGGCATCGCGGGCATCTCCCTTCTCGTGGGAGGGGTAGGCGTGATGAACACGATGTTCACCTCCGTCCTCGAGCGCACCAAGGAGATCGGAATCATGAAGGCGGTCGGGGCGAAAAACAGCCACATCCTGTCCATCTTCGTGATCGAATCCGGGATGATGGGCCTCGTCGGGGGGATCGTGGGGACGCTGCTCGGCCTTGGACTCAGCGCTGTAGCCTCCGCCATCATCGGGCGGATGTTCGACGTTAGGATTGCCGTCGTCGCCAGCCCGGTGCTGATCACAGCGACGCTGGGTGGGTCGTTTCTGCTGGGGGCAGTCGCGGGCCTATGGCCCGCACGGCGTGCTTCGAAGCTGCCCGTGGTGGACGCGCTCCGCTACGAATGAGCAGAGGGGGCAAGAGCAGCGATAAGGCTCCCCACAAGACCCAAGCCAGCGCCAATCGCTAACCCCCACACGACCACCCCCACCCACACGTGGGGGAAGCTGGGGACCACATCCCGAAGGTAGGGGAGCGATCTTCCCCACACCCACAAGCTCCAGCAGATACCGATGTACAGACCGCCGCCCGCAAGCCCTACCACGGCTCCCAGGGCGAAGAACGGGGACCGTTGCATCGCTGGACTCGCCCCACAGCTCCGCAGCAGGGCAAGCTCTCGTCCCCACGCCGTCGCCGTACGGGTTGCTGCACGATGGCCCAACCACAACGCAAGGGATAGCGTCCCCACCAGCGCCACCAACGCACCGATGCGCGAGGCGGGAGGAACGCGGGTTCGCCCGGGCGACTGCTGGTGGTACTGAACTCCGACAACCTCGGTCAACGTTCGGAGTCGGGGTTCCACAGTGGATCGGACTTCGGGCGACAGAAGCCGCACGAGGAGGGACCGCTGGGTGATGGCAATCGGCTCGGTTTCCCCCGGGAAGCGGAAGGTGACTCCATCTACGCCAGGCCAAGTCCATATCTCGCTTCCCAGTCGAGCGATGGTTGCCTCGGACGGGTCGGACGCGAGCTGGGCCACGAGGTACGCCTCGGCCGTCGGTCCAGTTCCCGGTGCGGTGGGGATGAGAAACAGGGCGGTCCCGCTCACAAGAACGGCCGCCACGGCCACTGCCCACAGGGCAAGGCCTCCCGGACGTCCCGCGCTCCGCCGCAGCGCATCTCCCACCACAAACACGATCCCAGAGCTCACCCCAACACCCCCGGTCGCAGGTGCACCGCGTACTGAAGAAGAGGCTCCCGCTCTTTGGGTGGGAACCCGTGCCGAGAGGGAATCTCCGAATCACGAGCTGTCGCCAGCACAGCCACCCCGACCTCGTTGACCCCTTTCAACATCGCCACGAATCGGTCTTGGTCATCCACGGACAGCCCCCGAAAGGGATCATCGCACAGGAGGACCGCTGGTTCGGGACACAGGGAGAGGGCGAGGACGAGCTTCCTCTGGCCCATCGCGTCGAGGGCTGCCGCCGGTGCCTCCTCTTCCCCCTTCAAACAGGCGAGTTCGAGAGCCCGTGCCGCATGTTCCCGTGCCTCGGAGCCCCCGATCCCCAGCGCGCGCAGTTTGAACTCCAGGTTCCCGCGGACGGATCGCCGATCGAGGACCACGGGCTGTTCGGGCATGTACCCGATCCGCCGCCGCAGCTCCCGCGCCCGCGCCGGGGAGAGACGCGCCATGTTTCGCCCTAGAACAAGAATCTGTCCCCCGCTGGGATCTCTCTCCCTCAGGATGAGTTCGAGCAAGAGGGTTTTGCCCGAGGACGGCGGCCCGGCCACAAACACGAACCCATCCCCGGGGAGACCGAACGAGAGATCGTCGAGGACGAGCACTCCGTCGTCGGTTGCGTACCGCAGCTCCGATACCTGAATCGCTACCCGCATCGTCCGATGAAGAACCGCTCCTTCCCAGAGAGATCCATGTCCACCCTCGTTTCTACCCAAGAAGAGGCCGCCCGGGCAAACCGGAGGACGGCTTCTCCCTGGTCGTGCCCGATCTCGACGAGGATCGCCCCACCCGAGAAGAGATGTCGAGGAGCCTCGGCAAGGACGATCCGGATCGCGGACAAGCCATCGGGCCCGCCATCGAGGGCCTGACGCGGCTCGTACTGCCGCACCTCGGGCTCCAGGGTCGCGAGATCGGGACGGGCCACATACGGCGGGTTCGCCACGATGAGGTGAAACCTCTCCGGCACGTGGGAGAACCAGTCGGACTTTCGCACCTCAACCTGCCCATCCAGGCCATGGGCTCGCACGTTCCGCCGCGCACAGGCCAGGGCACGCGGGCTCGCGTCCACCGCCACCACCGACACGTCCGGCCTGGCCTG
>JAGUVP010000308.1 GCA_020062805.1 Candidatus Bipolaricaulis sp. | reverse complement strand
CTCGGTGAGGCCGTAGCCCTCGGTCATCCCCAACCCCAGCCGCCGCAGGCCGGCGCCGACCTCGGCCGCCAGCGGCGCGCCGCCGGACACGAAGAACCGGAACTGGGTCCCGAGGAGCCTCTTCCTGAGCATCGCCCCCACGGCCTTGGGCAGGAACTTGTGGAGCAGCCGCCGCATCGTGTTCCTCTCGATGTTCTCCAGAATCCGCCGCCACAGGGAATGGTAGAGCTTGGGCACGCCGACGAGCACGGTTCCGCCCACCCGCCGCGCGAATGCGACCAGGTTGCGGTAGTCGTCGGTGTAGGTCACGGTGGCCCCCACCCACAACGGAGCGAGCAGGGTCGTGGTGAGACCGTAGATGTGGTACCAGGACACGATCGTCACCACGCTGTCTTCGGAGCTGAACTCGGTCGCCTTGATGAACGCCTCGATGTTGGAGGTGATGTTGCGGTGGCAGAGCATCACTCCCTTCGAGTCGTCGGTGGTGCCGGAGGTGTACATGAGCACGGCGAGGTCTTCGCAGTCGGGCCGCGCATCGGGGACGGGGACCTCGCGGTCGGGCATGACATCCCACAGGGAGACCGCGCCCAGCGCCACGTCCACGGAGATGACCTCCTTAAGCGTCGGAACCTGCTGAGTGAGGGGGGTGAACTCATGGTAGCGCTGCGGCGCGCAGAACAGCAGTTTGGCCTCGCACTCGGCCATGAACCGCGCCACCTCGGCGGGCTGGAGCCCAGCGTCCATCGGCACGGCCACGGCACCCAGACGCTGGATGGCGAAGAACGCCACCGCCCACCCCACCGACGGCTTGGAGATCATCCCTACCCGGTCGCCGGCGCCGATCCCCTGCTCGGCCAGCCACGCGGCCAGCTTCCCCGACAGATCCCACAGCTCGCGGTACGTGGCATCCTGGAACTGGAGGATCCCTCGCCTGGACATAGGCACCCGAACTGCCACCTTCGGACCATGCTGCTGCGCAGAACGCGCAAAGAACTCCGGTATGCTCATGTGACGCTTAAACCGCGTCGCCATCTGCATCCTCCTTAGCTGAACGGAAGAATCAAAGCGTGCGAGTATACCACTCGGCAGACAGGGCGGCCAACGCCCCTTCGGCTGCCGCAACCACGGCCTGGGCACGGCGACTCTGGGGATCGCGCACGTCGCCCGCGGCGAACAGGCCCGGACGATCGGTGCGCATGAGGGAGTCGGTTTTCATATATCCGTCCTCGGTCAGCTCCACGGCGCCGCGCAGCCACTCCGTGTTCGGTTTCCACCCGATCTTGACGAACACGCCGTCCACCGGAAGCTCGCGCCGGTCTCCGCTGACCACGTCGCGCAGGAGGACGGAGTCCACCGCCTTCTCCCCCCGCACTTCGTCCACCTCGACGCCCCACAGGATCTCGATCTTGGGGTCGGCGAACACCCTCTCCACCAGCGCGGCCTTGGCGCGGACGGCACGGGGGTCGGTCTGCACCCGGTGGATGGCCATGTACACCCGGTGGCAGAGGTTGGAGAGAACGAGGGCCTCGGTGAACGCCCCGTCGCCGGCGCCCACGACGAGCACGGTCTTGTTGCGGAAGAAGAACCCGTCGCAGATCGCGCAGTAGGAGATCCCTCGCCCGACGCGCTCCTTGGCCCCCTGGGCGGGGAGCTGCTTGGGATGGGCCCCTGTCGCGGCGATCACCGTGCGGGCACGAACCGCCTTCTCCGGGAGTCGAACGTCCCAGCCGTTCTCGATCGGGGCGAGGCCCGTCACCTCAGCGATGTCGAACGTGGCCCCCAGCCGCTCGGCCTGAGCCCGCATCTTCTCCGCGAGGTCGAACCCGGAGACCGGCTCGATGAACCCCGGGTAGTTCTCGATGGCCGGAGTTTCGAGCATCTGCCCGCCTGGCATGGCCCTCTCCAGAACGAGCGCCTGAAGCCCGGCCCGCGGGGCGTAGATCCCCGCACTGAGCCCGGCTGGACCTCCCCCGACGATGACCACATCCCACAGTTTGTCCATCGCGTACTCGATGATACGCTGTCAGCGTCTCGTGTCATGCTCGGCTGAACCGCCGAGCGCACTGAGATCGCCGAGACAGGCCATATCATGGCTGGGACCCGAACAAGCCCGGGAGAAAGGCAGGAAGACGGGAACCTTGAACCGCATGTAGATAGGTTTGATCTCCATAGGATGCCCTCTCCTGCTCTCCGGGTTTCCCCATCTGACCGGATTCCTCAGCGTCCTCGGCGCGCTCGGCGGTAGAGATGGGTGCGTGTTGGTCCTTCAAGTCTTCTGTCCCCCTGGGGTACGCATCTTGCCCTCCTCGCCCTGCTGGGCTACGGTGGGGGCGTGCACCCCGCAGGACATTCCCCACCAGATCGCCGGGTGACCGCGGACGCCGGCGGCCTCCTGCGCATCGAGTTCTCCTACAACCCCCGCCTGGTGGCCCTCGTGCGCGGGCTGCCCGAGCGGCAGTGGAACAACGGGGAGAAGTTCTGGACCGTGCCGGTGGAACACGTGGTCGCGACGGTTGATCTTCTCCGCCCGCACGGGTTCGCGCTCGACGCGGAGACCCTGCGCCTGTACGAAGCGCGTCGCGAGACCTCCCCCGACCACCTCACCGTGTCCCAGCTCAACCTCCAGGTGCGCGAGGCCGTGCTGAAAGCGTTCCCGGTCCCGCTGTGGGTGGTGGGGGAGGTGAGCGGGTTCAACCGGAACGCCCACAAGAAGTGGGTCGGATTCCAGCTTGTGGAGCGCAATTCCGCCGGCGAGATCGTCGCCCAGGTGGAAGCGGTCCTCTCCCCCGACGACCGGCAGAGCCTCGAGGCGAAGCTCCAGCGGGAGGGGGCCCCGTTCCGGCTGGAGGACGAGATCCAGGTCCGGCTCCTGGTAACGGTGGACCTGCGCGCGGACTGGGGCCGGTACCAGGTCGCGGTGCGGGACATCGACGTCGCGTACACGCTGGGCGAGGTCGCCCGCCGCCGGGAGGAGATCCTGCGCAAGCTCACCGCGGAGGGCGTGATCGAGCGGAACCGGAGCCTCCCGCTCCCGGATCTCCCGCTGCGGGTGGGCGTTGTGACGAGCCTGGGATCGGACGCCTACCACGAT
>JAGUVP010000047.1 GCA_020062805.1 Candidatus Bipolaricaulis sp. | reverse complement strand
CGTGGAAGGACCGGGCGGAGCCGCGTGGCCCAGTACGCCACAACGAGCCGCTGGAGCCCCCCCTGCCACAGTTGCTTCCACCACTGGTTGACCGGAAGCTCGACCGGGATTGCGTACCGGCCAAACGTGGGCAGGAACTGCCCAAGGAAGCTCGCGGCGACGATCCGATGGTCCGAACGCTCCACGTGGGCGCTGACGAGGAACGGGGTGAGAAGGGAGGGATGGTTCCCGTAGATGATCACGGGTTCCGAGGACAGGACAGCCCGCGTGGAGGGCGGCACCTCGGACACCCACTGCTTGACCCCTTCGTCAAGAAGCCATTGCGAGGCGCGAGCCAGTCCGTGCTCGGCCATCCGTCGCTCCAGCTCATGCGAGACGTCGAGAAGGCTCTGGAGGGGGTAGAAACGGTTGGAGAACCCAAGCCAGAGGCCAACCCCGGGCTCGACCATCGCCTTGTACCACAGGTCGCGAATCGAACCGACGTCCCCGTCTACATAGGCAACGCGAAGCTGGCGGAGGAGATCCGCCCAGCGCCGCCTAAGCGCCCGCTGCTCCCTGCCATCCTTCATCCGCACTCCCCCGATATGCGCGGCCCGCCGATCATCGTCGTCTCCCAAAGGATACCGTGTCCGGGAAGTCGCTCAGGGTGGTTTGGTCATCGCCGAATCAGCCGCGGATCATCACGAGGAGCATCTTGAAGCGCTGCGGCGCCTTGACCGCGTGGGGGACGTGCGCCGGCATGAGGACCGCCTGACCTTCGCCCAGGCGGTGCGGAGTGCCCCCGAGGATCACCTCCGCCTCTCCCTCCAGCACCTGCACGAGCGCATCGAACGGAGCGGTGTGCTCACTCAAGGCCTGTCCAGCATCGAACGCGAACAGCGTCACCGTGCCCACCTCGCGCTTGATGAGCGTCCGGCTGACCACCGCGCTCTCCTGGTACTCGACCAGTTCCGCCAACTCCACGACCCTCGCGTGCTCCATCATGCCTCCTTCATGCCCGAACAGCCCTTGCGAGAATGGCCCGCGGGGCCTTCTCCCACGCGGAGAACACCCGATCCCCCGAGCAAGGACCGTGGTCCGCAGCCTCAACAACCCACGCACAGCCCGCTGGATTATCCCACGCGCCCGGTGCGTCCGATTAGGAAACTCAGGACTGAGTTCCTGGCCTATGGCTGAAGATCATCCATTGCGTGGTTGACTTTCAGCCACACGTGCCGCACCGACCCGGGTGGCCGATTCGGCTACACTCGCCCACGATCAGAGGAGCGCCGTGACCAGTGAAGCCAATCGTGCCCAGGACGTGGCTGAGGCGGTGGGGCACTACACCGCGACGACGATCCCCGTCCACGTCGAAGTCGCCATGGACCAGGTGGTCCTCAACTTCCAGGAGGCAGTGGCGCTCCTCCGCAAGGCGGACTCGATCGCCCTTGGACCGTGCGAATGCCGGGCCAAGCACCGACGCTGCGATGCCCCGGTGGACGTGTGTCTGACCCTCAACGATGCTAGCGCCCAAGCGGCGGAAGAGAGGCAAGGGTTCCGACGCGTTACCGTAGACGAAGCATTGGAGATCCTGCGGACCTCGCACGCGGCGGGGCTCGTGCACCTCGCTTACCGGAAGCCCGGCCTGGACGTGACGCTCTTCTGCTCGTGCTGCTCGTGCTGCTGTGGGTTTCTCAACACCCTGAAGCGGTTCGACTACCACGACGCGATCGTGGCGTCGTCGCACGCCGCGGAGCATATTCTGGAGCAGTGTGTCGGGTGCGGCCTGTGCGTGACGCGTTGCCCATTTGAAGCCTGGACTCACGACTCCGAGCTGCCCACGCTTCATCGCGAGCGATGCTTCGGGTGCGGGCTGTGCGTGAGCAGCTGCCCCGCGGGGGCGATCGCGTTCGTCCCCCGCGCTGGGGCGTGTTCCACCGCCTGAGGGAAGCCTGTGGATCCTCGGGCTACGGCGCGAGATGTGGATCTACCGTAGAGCATCGCCGCTCCCAGTATCCAAGGTGCTAAGTTCATAGGGGGCGGAGCGGCGGGCTTGTTGCCCGACGGCAGTTTGGTTCTACGGTTCGTCGGTTATCGGTGATTCGGGTTAGGCCGTCGCAGACAAGCTGCGACGCTACACCTCTTGGCGTCACCGAGGTGAACGTGGCCCTTCGGGACTCACGTCGTGTACAGCAGAGATGCGTGCGCCAACTCTCCTGCACGCGGCGCACACGCAGGAGGTCCGCGGGCGCTATCCCCGCGGACCAGGAGTTCTCGAACAGGGAACCTCTCTTACCTGGCTGCTGGATCGCTCTCCATCAAGCCAAACAGATTCCCATCCGGACCGCGGATCGCGGCGTACCACCCCACTCCGGGGATCGCCCCTTTGGGCTGGGCCACCTTTCCTCCAGCCGCCAGAGCCGCCTTCAAAACAGGATCCACCTTCACCGGCGTGAGCGTGAGGACGATCTGGTCCACCGGCTTCCCCCGCCCGAGCCCTCCGTCGATGCCCGGCTGCGACGGATCGCCAGTGGTGATGAGCCAGTACTCCGTCGGCCCGTCCCACTTGTCGAACTTCCAGCCGAAGACCTTCGTGCAGAACTGGATTGTCTGCTCCGGCTGCTCGGACATGATATCGAAGTGCCCTACTCGTGCCATCACGACCTCCCCCCTTGCTCTACGGATCTGCGTCGCATCCTCCGGTGCGCGATCCCCGTCCTCCGATTCTACTCATCGCTTCACCGCTCCGCTCGCCTTCGCGCCCAGAACGGGCGCAGTTTGAGGGCCGTCGGCCCGCACGTGCCCACACACGCGCCGCACAGCAGGCACTCCGTGGCGTCTACCGTCCCGTCCTCCATCGCCCCGGCGAGGCAGACCCGGGTGCACAGGCCGCAGTTCCGGCACCCCTCGTCCGCCCCAACCCGAAACAGGCTGAACCGCGATAGGATCGAGAGCAATGCCCCGTACGGGCACAGCGTGCGGCAGAACGGGCGGAACAGGACGACCGACAGCAGCGCGAACACCGCGGTGAACACGATCGCGGCCGGGGTCCCTCCCCACGCGAACAGGGGTTTGAACGGGGAGAACCCCTCGAACGCGACCGTGTGCACGACGAGCACGCGAGCCACGAGGTAGGCGAGCACGACGTATCGAAGCCAGCTCAGAGCCCTCCGCACGCGGTCCGGGATCCGTAGCGCCCACTTCCGGATGTGGATCAGCTCTTGCAGCGCGCCGAACGGGCACACGTAGCCGCAGAACAGACGGCCCATGAGAAGGGCACCGACCACGGGGACGAGGAACAAGAGGAGGTACGCGGTTCCCGTTTTGAGAAACACGTTCTGCACGGCCGCGGTGGGACAGAGGAAA
Organism: Candidatus Bipolaricaulis sp.; assembly: GCA_020062805.1. GTDB lineage: Bacteria > Bipolaricaulota > Bipolaricaulia > Bipolaricaulales > Bipolaricaulaceae > Bipolaricaulis. The sequence goes on along the minus strand of JAGUVP010000047.1, from coordinate 2,148 downwards.
CCCCCCATGTAGAACCCGAGCACGCCCACCGCCGCGATGAGATACAGCCTGCGCAGCCATGATCGGCCGAGGAACGCGAGGATCCCCGCCCCGATCATGAACGCCCCGACGAGGGCCAGCTTGACCTCCTGGCGGTGGATGAAGAACCGCTGCCCGGCCTCGGGCTGTGGGGCACCGTAGTCCCGAGGCTCGGAAGGCGGACCGAACTGGGACTCCTCGCCGAACCCCCCGCCTCCGAACGACTGGGCCATCGCCCCGCCCGCGATGACGAGCAGGGCCAGCGTGATTAGAAGAGCGACGCGCACGCGACCCTCTACCCCTCAACCTTGAGGAGGGGGTCGTACCGCCAGAGCAGCCCCACGCCGACGATGAGGAGAGGGAAAGGCTTCCCATCCACCGTCACGTAGTAGAGGCGCACCGGGAGCGTTCGCCCGGCGAGCGCGGGGGGAATGTTCGGCAAGGCGAGGCTGATCCCGCCCACGGAGAGCACATCTTCGTTCACCGTGGCATCCCCGACAACCGAGGCCAGGGCGTGCTCTGCCGGGGAATCGAACGGGTAGGTTCCGTTCCATGCCTGAGACCACGCGCCATCCGGGGTCGGGTCCGTGACCCGGATCGGAAGCACTCCTTCCTCGTAGCCCTCCTTGGTGCACGTCTTCGAGATCTTCAGGTACCCGTCGCCCACCTCGGCCAGCGAGAGGAGAACCCACTTCTCGATCACATTCGGCTGAACGTCTTTCCACGGGGTCTCCTCCAGGATCTGCGCGCCGGACGCGGAGATCTGGTAGTCGTACGGGTTGGGGAGGGTGCAGTTGGCGTGGGTCTTGACCACACGGATTCCCACCTCCCCCCACGTCCCGACCGACGCGTTGATCGCGCTGAAGCTGAATACGAACTCACACCCGAGGGCGGCGAAGCCCACCCCTGCCCCAACCAGCAACCCTACCACCCACGTTCTCGGTTTCATCGTCACCCACACTCCTGTTTGCGTCCCTCCGCCGCCCGGCTGGCGGCGCGGTAGGCGAACTGTGCCCGTATAAGGTGGAAGGCCCATGTCCCGACTGTGAAGGAGATGCGGAGGATCGCCCACCCGTGATCGAGGCCTTGGGGTTCCTTGTACCATCCTGCACCCGGCCTTACCCTACCCCGCATGGATCCGACCGAATCGCCCTCCACGTTCGCGCTGGTGTTCGTTCTCTCCTTCGTCGTGATTTGGACCTTCGTAACGTGGATCGCGTCCCGGGCCAGTGGGTGGCAGCGCATGGCCCGGCGGTTCGGAAGCCCCGGTCCGTTCGCTTCCGTGGGCGAGCGGGTGAGGTTCACATCGGCCCAGATCGGGTGGGCGAACTACAGCGGGGCGCTTGACCTCCGGGTGAGCGCGTCGGGGGTGTACCTCGCGACGATGTGGATGTTCCGCCCGTTCCACCTGCCACTCTTCGTCCCGTGGAACGAGATCGAGGTCCACCCCGCACGGTGGCCCGGCGTGGCGCCGTGGCTGACTTTTCGCTCTGTACCGGGTGTGCGGATCCGCTTCTCGCGGCGGGCCTTCTCCCCTCTGCGGCCGTACCTCAACGCGTAACCCGTCGGCGAGCCTCGCTCCGAGCCTTCCCGGCAGCACTCGTTCCCGCGAGGCGGCCGGTGGAGAAGGCGGCCTGAAGGTTGTAGCCGCCCGTGTCCCCGTCCACATCGAGGACCTCTCCGGCGAAGAACAATCCTGGAAGGATCCGGCTCGCCATCGTCTTCGGGTCCACCTCGCCCAAGGTCACCCCGCCCGCGGTGACCATCGCCTCGTTCCAGCCCCCGAGCGAGCTGACGGGGAACGGGTGACCTCCATCACCCCCTGCGGCGAGGCTCGACGCCAGCGCATGGCGGGCCTCCCGTGGGAGTTCCGCCGCCTTCGTCCCGGGACCGAGGCCCACCGCCGCGAGCAGCGCCCGGGACAGGCACGCTGCCAACCCCAGACCCTGAAGTAGGTTTGCCACCGTCCGCTTGCCATGGGCCGCGATCTCGGCCGTAAGGCGCTGCTCGGCGAGATCGATGCTGCCTGAGCCGGCGAGAGGGGACACGCGAACGGAATCCCCGGGAAGCACGTAGCGCGACAGGTTCAAGACTGCCGGCCCGGAAAGGCCGCGATGGGTGAACAGCACG
>JAGUVP010000034.1 GCA_020062805.1 Candidatus Bipolaricaulis sp. | reverse complement strand
GGGAAAGTCGGGATACCGCGTACGGAGTCGGGCCCCAAGGTCCTGTCAACTGCAACCGCAGGTCAAGCTCTCCGCCGAGGATCTCCCCGTCGCCCGACAGGGAGAGGAGGGACAGCCGACGCCCTGCGATAGGGTCGTACCCGAGCTTTCCCCCCAGGACCAGGTCAAGAGCTGACAGAACCGTCCCCACGATCGCCTCTGGACCGGGCGGGAGGATCGTGGTGTACCACGAAGTGCGTGCCTCGGCCCCTTCGGCGGACTGCACCGCCACCGAGAGAAGGTCGCGCCCGGGCTCCGCCTGCACGGGAATGGAGAGGACCAACTCGACTCCTCCGCTCTCGCCGGGGCGCAGGGTCATCTCACGGGGGGTGATCCGCACCGGCCAGCCATGTGCGGAATCTGCGTCCACAAAGACCCGGTCGAGAACATTGCCCCGATTCGTGATCGTAAGCGCGTATGTAACCGCATCGCCGGGCTGGACGGCGCCCGTGAGGGGGGAAGAGAGCGCGATGCCCGCCACAGATCGAACGCGAACATCCCCCGTCGCCCTCGCCTCCCCGTGAGCCCAACTGGCCCGCAGGCTCACCGTGTGGACGCCCGCTGCTGTGGTCCGCGGCACGATCACCGTCACGAAGACCGTGTCCTCTCCGCCCGCAGCGATAACCAGGTTGGAGGGCACTCCGAGCTGCCCCCAATCCGTGGGGACCTCGACGCTGAGCGCCGCTTCAATGGTGGATGGTCCCGTATTCGAGACGGAGAACACGTGGATCGCCACATCCCCTGGGGAGACAGTGCGCGCAACGGAGAGAACATGCACGTGAACGCTCGCCTGGGCAACACACCCCGCCCCCAGGACCAGAGCCCCAACGAGACCCCTGACCACCCGCACGCGAGGCGACATCCACGTGAACGCCATCCCGTGGAATCTACGCCCTCCGGAGGACACAAGCGAGGAAGGAGGTGTGGAAGGGAGGGGAAGTCCTGCCCAGCGCAGACCGATGCGGCTACGGGCTACGGGCCTCGAGGAGGTCCGCCAACGCTTCGACGTCCCTCTCGTCCACGCGGCCGCTGTTGTCGAAGTCGAACGCCCGGGCATTCCCCTGCACCGGTGCGCTTGCCCACTGCGCCCGGAACAGATCTACATCGTTTTCGTCGAAGACCCCGTTCCCGTCGATATCCTCGTACAAGCCGTCTTCATCGAGGTCGCGCGGCACCCTGTCTCCCGCCACGGGAACGAGGGTAAGCGCACGGACCCGCAGTGAGGCCTGTGCAGCGATGATCTCTTCACCGCCAGGATCGACTCGCGCCACCACCAGGTACGTCCCCGGCTCTGGACTCAACTCGGTCTCCACAAGAATCCACCGCACATCACCCGGAAGGCACGGCACGGGATCCGGCTCGATACGGGCCAGCTGGTCGCCCTGCGCATCGTAAACCTGAACCTCAACCCGGACCTCGCGCAGGTTGGCCAGACCGGTGTTGCCAAGCTCCGCAACAAGCCACAACGGGTTCAGGCCGCGAAACTCCAGCTTGCGCACTTCGACCCGCGGATGCAGCGCGCCCACGGAGGCGTAGATCTTGACCCCAATCCGCTTAGCGACCAGCACTGTTGTCCCCTCGTGCTCCACCGGTCGCGGCTCGCCGTGGATGAACACGATGCCCCAGTACGTTCCCACGCCCGTTCCCGCGGGCACGGTCAACGTGCCCTTCACCTCGCGCGACTCACCCGGCCCAAGGTTGAACGAAGCGGGAGCCATCGCGAGCCACGGGGCTAGGGATCGGGCGAGCGTGCCGGGAGGGTAGAACCGATTGCCTCCTAGCTCGTCGCGGTCCCAGTCCCCGACGTACACGACGAACGTTTCCGGGACTTCGGTCTCATTGCGGACGATGAACGAGAACGCGTGCAGCTGGCCTGGACCAACCGCGAGATCCACCTCAAGGAGGTTGACCTCGATCGCCGCGCCCGAAAAGCCGAGGGCGATAACCAAGGCCCAGATGGGTTTCATCCTCATGATCAGGATTATACGCCGTCGCTGTCTACGGAGCGGTCAGCGTGTAGGTGAAACGGAGCTCATACGTGCCGGGGACCGTGGTGTCGTAGTCCACTCGCAGCCGCAGGGCCACATCGAGCCACAGACCCGTGCCGGCAGACCCACCCGCCACCTTCTGCAGACCTGTGGTCAGGCCGATGTAGGCCGCCTGGGGGCTCGTAATGCCCGGACCGAAGGCGGAGACACGCCACTCGAGGTGCGAGCACGGCTTTCCCGGCGCCGGCTCAGATCCGGTGTAGATCCAGCCGGGTGTGTCTGCAGCCACGTGCAGAGACCACGCCGTGCCGCTGGACACGGTGATCCGCTGTGCGGGCGAGACCTCTCTGTAACCCGCATCGTAATGCGCGAGGGTCAGAACCCCGAGATCCACGAGCAGCGGGGCCACGGTCAAGCTCTGGGAAATCCCCTGTCGGTAGTGAATACGTACCGCCACCCAGTCGACACGCGCTGCGTTCTCCGCTTTCAGCCGCACGCGCAGGGTCCCATCACCCAGTTCGCCAGGAGACCAACTGTAACCCCACGTGTCGGACGCCCCGCCCAGTACGTGCTCCCACCACGATCCCGCAGTGAACCCTGACCGATACCCCGTCGCCGTCCAGCTCACCCCGCCGTCCCACGACAGCTCCACGTAGAGGTAGCAGTTGGCGGATGCGTCCTTCTGAACCCGGAGAAGGACCTCAATCCCCTCAACGTCGCTGCCTGGCGGCAGGCTGATCCCATACCCGCCATAGGTGTGCTCCGCTCCGTCCGCACCCACGGCGTACAGATTGTCGCGGTAGTACCCGCGAGGGCCGTTGGTGAACTGCCCTGCGTCGAGCGACGGATTCATCCACCCCGTGGTCTGGGCCAGCGACACACTCCCCAGCGCCACAAGAAAGAGCCCCCCCAACCACCATCGCCGGTTCATCATCATCTCCACGCGCCACAGAGTGAGATGAGCAGCCCGGATTCTCCTCGAACCCGGGCTGCCCATCGTCGAATCCTCATTATGGAGCGGTAAGCGTGTAGGTGAACCCCACGCTGTAGTCACCGGCGGGGTCGTTCTCCCAGCTCACGAGCACGCGGAAGTCCATCGAGAGCTCGATGTTACCGCCCTTCGTTCCAGCGGCGACCTGCGTTGCCCCGGTCGCCAGCCCGGTGAAGGTGCTCACGTGCGAGGACACGCGCTTGTCCGCCGTGGCGGCCCGCCACAGGAGGTCGGTGGAAGGCTTCGCCCACGGACCGGTCCATGTGCCCGCATTGGCAGCAACCGTCAGGGTCCAGTCCTTGTTGCTCCAGATCTGGATGCCCTGTGCAGACAGCAGCGTCTTCTGGCCAGCGTCGTAGTCGGCCTCAGTCAATGCCTTGAAGTTGATCGTGCTCGTCGAGAGGGCGAGCCGAATCAGCGTGGGCACCGTGAACTGAGCCGTCGAACCCTGAGTGACCTGCGCCATCCCCACCACGCTCACAAGCAGCCCCAGAGCCAAAGAACCAATAATCAGCATGCGAACTTTCATCACTGCACCTCCAAGAAGTTTTGTGTTGCACTTCTTTGGAGGCGTTTCGGCAACCCAGCCATCTCCACGGGGGAGATCTGTGGCTTTGCGTCCCCAGGTCGCCCTGGGTTTGCCTGTTCGTTCACCTCTCCTTGTGTAGAACCAGCCGTCTCTGCTCGGAACGGCCTACCGCCCGCTCTCACCTCCGTTGCCGCCCATGGTACGGCGGCAACGCGCGGCCCTCTCGCCATCGTCCACTCCCCCACGTCACGTCTGTCCAGCGCCGTGGGCATCCTTATCCCTCAACCGCGTACACCAGGGTGAGCGTGCGCCCACCGCTCCACCCAGCCCCGCCATCGAGCACAAGCCGGTAGTCGAGCAGAATCTCATGCACTCCCGGTGTTCCTCTGGCGAGAACCAGCCCCTCCGGCCGAACGGGCCGGTATTCTCCACGCCCGGTACGGACCTCGACCCCTTGGGAAGACAGGTCGGCAGGTCGCACCACGAGCGTCCACGGCACGTTGCTACGCACGACAAGAACGACAGCCCTTCTCAACTCAACGAACCCTGAAGCATGAGCTGCCGCTGTGGGAACCTCCACCGAGACCGAGATCTCCTGCCCTGCAGTCGAGGTCCCGGCAAGAGAGATACGGGTGAGCGCAGGGATGGTCAGTGCAGCTTGGGAACTGACGGTCGTTGCGCTCGCCCACGCCAGGGCGCTCCCGGCCATCAGTACAGCCATCACCAGCACAACCGCTTTCCTGACCATGTTTCGGCAACCCAGCCATCCCTGAGGGATCTGTCGGCTTTGCGTCCCCACGTTGCCGTGGGTTTGCCCTTATCGGACGGTCGAGGTCAGTTGCCCGGCACCCCCTCCCTCCCCGGGTCTCGGGGTTTATAGGTGACTATAGTATACACAGGTGGAACCCATCGACAAGTGCGTTCATCACCTCTGTCGCTCCAGCGCCAGTCAGGAGCAGGTTTCAAGAGCTTTCGCGGCCACAGCAGCTTCGCGACGAGGGAACGGCAACCCTCCAGGAAAGAGACCGCACGTGCGGCAAGGATCAGGAATGTAGTCCGTGACGACCTTCTTCTCCGCCGTCCTTCCTCGTCACAGGATCACCGGCCGCTCCGGTAGAATACCCCCGCCGGGTCGGTCAAGGAGGAGAGAAGGATGCAGGCGAAGACGTGGATCGGGGCCGCGCTGGTGATCGCGGCGACCGCGGTGCTGGTGGTGCTGTGGCCAACGCCAGACCCGTTGGCTAACGTGAGCACGGTGGCCATCCGACCACCTGACTGGGAACGGGACTCCGCGAATCAGGCGGTGCGCGGGCCGTTCATGGACGGGCTCACCGTGACCCTGAACGAGAGGAACGTGCGCATCGTGGCGGATACCCAAGCGGCCGATGCGGTCTTGGTGGTGCGGGATGTGCGAGTGGAGGCGATTGAACTCCGCCTCGATTCCGGGCAGCTCACCGGTCGCGTGAACGCCACGTGCGTCCTCACCGAACTCCGAACCGGTGATAACTGGGTCATGGACTTCACCCTCGAACTCCGGAATGGGACCGTTCGCGCAAGCCTCGCTGTCCGAAAGTTCTGGCAGTTCTGGAAGCGCACGTAGCAGCTTCGGTTCCGGGACTGCCGTGAAAGTCCGCCGGGCGACGCTCGCTGATCTTCCCCCAATCGCCGCGATCGAAAAGGCGAGCTTCCCCGACCCGTGGCCCGCAGAGCTCCTGGCAGCCTACTTCGACGACCGCCACGCGTTGATCCTCGTCGCGGAAGACCCCTGCGTGGTCGCGTTTCTCATCGCCCGCACCGAGTCCTCGTCGCGCAGAGGGCGTGTCCTGCACATCCATGACCTCGCCGTGGCACCCTCCCACCGCCGGCGGGCCGTGGGTGGTCTGCTGCTTGCCGAGCTGATCAGCGTCGCCCGCCGGCAAGGCGTGCCGCGGCTCGGGCTTGAGGTGCGGGTGGACAACGTGAGTGCCCGTCGGTTCTACGAGCATTACGGATTCCAGACCGTGCGACGGGTGGCTCGCTATTACGACGATGGCGGAGCTGCGCTGCGCATGGAGCACGACCTCGAGGGCCCATCGCTAGGCTCGTGGGTCGAAGGCCTATCCGCTCGCAGCCGCTCACGTCCGGCGGGCAGCCCATAGCTTGCGCGCCTCCACGAGGACCGAGGGCAGGAACACCAGGGGCAGCACGAGAAGCCATTCCTGAACACGTAGAGGCCGCGTGTTGAACGCCTGCTGCAGGCCCGGAACGTAGACCACAAGCGCGGTCAGGCCCAGCGACACGAACACCGCCCACTGCATCCAGCAGTTCGTGGTGAACCCAATCCGGTGGAGTGGTACGTGCTTGGAGCGAGGGGAGGGGTGTCGGCCGAGTCGCGTGTGCATTTCTGGCGCACGTCACAGCCAGATGAGCTGCAGCAGGAGATGGGCAGTACCCACAGCGGTGATGCTGAACAGCGCCCCGATCCGTAGGAACTCCCCCAGGCGAACCTTGTGGCCTGCCTTCTCCAACGCACCACACGCAAACACGTTCGCCGTCGCCCCTACCGGCGTGAGGTTCCCGCCAAGACCCGTCCCAACGAGCATCCCGAACAAGAGCGGGAACGCGTTCCCCATCCCAATGGCGTTCGCAATGTGCAGGCAGACCGGGATCATCAGCATCGTGAACGGCACGTTGTCCACGAACGACGACAGGGCAACCGCGAACCAGGCGAGGAAGATCAGGGCTAGCGTCGGGCTGCTGATTCCAATCCTCACGATTCCATTGGCAAGATCCTGTAGAAGCCCGACATGGTTCACCGCACCAACGACCACGAAGATGCCGATGATGTAGGCGAGCGAGTGCCAGTCGAACTCGGTAAGGATCTTCTTTGCCCCCTTCCATTCCAGCACGAGCGCGATGCTCCCCACCGCAACCCCGATGTACCCGATCTGGACCCCGATGTAGGGCGCTATCGCGAGCGCGATAACGCCGCCCACGAACAGCACAGCGGGAAGTGTCTGGGTTTCCACCTTCTCCATCAGAACGTGGACAGTCTTCTTCATCGTCCGCAGCGTGGTGAGGTAGAGGACGACGAACCCAACCGCCACCGCGGCAACCGAGATCAGGCCCAGCCCGGGTTTCCCCTGGAACCAGAAGAAGTCGGAGAAGGTCATCCCCGTCTGCCGGGCCAGGATTAGGGCCGGGGGATCAGCAATCATCGTCACCGTGGTCACGATGTTCGACGAGCAGGCGATCGAGATGAGGTACTTCGTGGGAGAGGAGCCGGCGGCCTTCGCCAACGAGAACCCGATCGGGACCATCATCAACGTGACCCCCACATTCTCCATGAATGCGGACAGGAACGCACTTAGCGCGCACAGCGCAAGCAGCGTCGTCCCCTCGGTTCTTGAACGACGGGCGAGGAAGCTCGCCAGTCGTGTAGGAACGCCGCTTTCGGAGAACACAATCGACACCATGAGGAAGCCCCAGTAGATGGCAATGACGTTCCAGTCGATCGCTTCGAAGAACGCGGTCCGCGGGGCGAGCGCTCCGATCGCCACCAGGATGGCGGCGGAGGCAACGGACACATAGGAGATCTTGACCCGGCGCCACAGGATCAGGCCGTAGCACACGACGAAAACTGCGAGGGTTAGCCACTTCAGTTCCACCATCTACCTCCTCTCCCAGCCAACAGCCAAACGCCGGCCATGCGCAAGAGCCTGCTAGGACGTCACATCCCCCTGCCGGCGGAGGACCAACAGTCGCCGCTCTCGCTCAACCCGCCCCGGTAGTTGGCGCGCTCCAGCAACAACAATCTGGTGATTCCCGCCCAAGGGTACCAACGCCGCGGATGGGGCACAGCCTTGAGCGTTACGTAGACGCCGGCGGCTGTTCTGTTGCTGCAACTCCCCCGTGGATGCCTTGTCTGCAGGGTGCAGAAGCCTCTGGAGATCAGGAGGGCACCACCCCGAAGACACCCGATTCCCCGGCGCTCCCACTGCTGCCGCTGGCCTCCCCAGCCCCGTCGCGGGATTCGCCTTCAGGGACGCCGCGGCGTCCGTGATCGAGACAGCGTGAGAGGCTTTCTTCGGCTCGTTCGCCACCTCGTCCCCCGTCGCGCTACGCCCAGAGGAGAAGGATCACCGGAGCGAACACCTCGGCGACGAGGGACATTACGGTAATCATCGTGTTCAGGGACGGGCCCGCCGTGTCTTTGAACGGATCGCCCACCGTGTCCCCCGTGACCGCTGCCTTGTGCGCGTCCGATCCCTTGCCGCCGTAGGCCCCGGTCTCCACGTACTTCTTGGCGTTGTCCCACGCTCCGCCGGAGTTGGACATGAACAGAGCGAAGATGATTCCGGTGAGGATGCTCCCGGCCAGAAACCCCGCCAGAGCTTCCTTCCCCAGCAGGAGCATCACCGCTACCGGCACGAGGATCGCGAGCGAACAGGGGAACAGCAGCTCGCGCAGCGCGCCCCGTGTCGCGATGTCCACGCACGCCTTATAGTCCGGTTTGCCTTCCCCTTCGATCAGCCCAGGGATCTCGCGGAACTGGCGGCGCACCTCTTCCACCATCCGCCCTGCGTTCCGACCTACAGCGAGGATGAGGAGGGCCGAGAAGAGCGGTGGCATCATCGCCCCGACGAACAGGCCGATGATCACCGGGTAGCTGATGAGGTTGATCCCCTGAGCGAGATCGATGTCCACAAGGTGGGTGTACGCAGCAAACAGGGCGAGCACGGTGAGGGCTGCCGCTCCGATCGCAAACCCCTTGGTCACAGCCTTCGATGTATTGCCTTGAGCATCAAGAGCGTCCGCCACGGCGAGGGCATCTGCACCAAGCCCCCCCTGCTCCGCGATCCCGCGGGCGTTGTCCGAGATCGGCCCGAACGCATCGGCAGAGATGACCGTGGCAACAACGGACAGCATCCCCACCGCCGATACGGCGATCCCGTAGAACGGGTCAACCCCAAACAGCTCGGCGAGCGTCCACGAGGCGAACGTCGCGACGCAGATCCCCAGGATGGCAGGGACGATGCTCAGCAGTCCATACGAGAACCCGGTGAGGATGGCTATCGCGGCCCCCTTCGTCGCTGCCTCCGCCGTGCGCAGCGTGGGACGGCGGTCAATCGAGGTGAAGTAGTCCGTGGTCAGCCCGATCACGATCCCTGCCCCCAACCCTGCCAGGGTAGGCAAGAACACGCCCAGCCACTCCCGGCCCGGGAGGCCTACGGTGTAGGTGACCGCGAACAGCAGCCCGAGGAACAACCCGGACGTCGCGAGGAGCCCTCCGTTCAGCGCAGCGCCGGGATCCCCTCGCATGAGGAAGCGGACCATGAACACACCCGCGATAGAGGCAAACAGACCTACCGCCGCGATCATCAGCGGAAGCAGGGTGAAGATACCGCCCCCAAGCTCGGCGCCGAGGATCATCGCCGCCACGATCGCCGCGATGTAGGAGTCCACGAGATCGGCTCCCATCCCCGCCACGTCGCCCACGTTATCGCCCACGTTGTCGGCGATGACGGCCGGGTTCCGCGGGTCGTCCTCGGGGATCCCCAGCTCTACCTTGCCCACCAGGTCGGCGCTGATGTCCGCCGTCTTCGTGAAGATCCCCCCGCCGGCCTTGGCGAACAGGGCCAGCGCGCTCGCCCCAAAGCTGAACCCGAGCGCCACCTGAGCTGCCTCGATCTCCGTCCATCCCAGGGAGACACGACCCACGTAGTAGATGAGGCTGATCCCGAGAAGAGAGATGCCCACGATCGCCAGGCCCATCACCGCGCCGCCGTAGTAGGCGACGGGGAACGCCGCCCTCAACCCCGCACGAGCCGCATCGGCCGTGCGCACATTGGCCCGCACCGCGGCCATCATCCCCAGCGATGCGGCGATCGTCGAACAGCCCGCACCGAACAGGTACGCCAAAGCCACCGCTGCACCCTGCTCGGCCCCGCGGGTAACCCCCACCAGGATCCCGATCACGGGGGCCACGAACCCCAAGAACGCGAGCAGGGTCGCATTCTGTCGCCGCAG
>JAGUVP010000165.1 GCA_020062805.1 Candidatus Bipolaricaulis sp. | reverse complement strand
GCTCTCGGGGCGGTGATGAACCACTTCGTCCACGTCCTCTTCGCCATCTGGAGGGATAACCGGCCCTACGTACCCTTGACATCCTCATAGTTTGTTACGAAACCTGAAACCACCGTCGGGGATGCGTCCTACAGCTCCTCAACCGGAAACACGAGGGACCCTCCGCCGGGGTAGCGGCGGAAGTCTTCCACCAACCCGCGACGCACGGGGTTGGCCAGGATGTACCGGGCCAGTCCGCGCACATCCTCCTCCGCTCGCACGACATGATCGTAGAATCCTCGCTGCCAGAGCCCGCCCGTCCCGCCGTGTTGCCAGAAGACACGGGTGGAACACCCCTTGAACCGCTGCACGAAGCGCGACAAGTCCGTTCCGCCGGGCAAAGAGACGAGAAGGTGCGCGTGATCCGGCATGAAGCAGTACGCGTACACCGTCGTGCTCATGACTGTGGCAACCCGAGCCAACTCAGCAGCGAGGGCATCGAGGAGCGAAGCAGCGCACAGGAGGGGCTGGCGGTTGTAGGTGCCGAAGACCACGTGATAGGGGCCGGGAAGGCGGTAGTCGAAGTCCTTCAGCCGTAGCGATCGGCGTCTTCCGAAGGTTTTCGGGTGCTCGTCCATCGCAGATCCCTCGCGATTGTAGCCCGCGATGCGTCGGGGACGAAAGGCCGTCGGGCATGAAGCCCGACGCTACGAAACCCGGAGGCCGTCGGGCATGAAGCCCGACGCTACAACAGCAGGGTTCTGTAGCGTCGGACCTTGTGTCCGACGCGGGATCGTCGGCGACGAACGGCCGTCGGGGATAAACCCCGACGCTACGAAACCCGGAGGCCGTCGGGCATGAAGCCCGACGCTACAACAGCAGGGTTCTGTAGCGTCGGACCCTGTGTCCGACGCGAGACCGCCGCGAACGAACGGCCGTCGGGGATAAACCCCGACGCTACGCAACCGCGGATGGCATGCGTAAGGGGCCGGGTTGCCCCGGCCCCTTTCCGCGGTTGGCGTTGCTATCGGTGACTACCTCGCTGGACCCGGCTCCGGCGTCGTCTGCGTCCCAAACAACTCGTCGAAGCTGAACGTCGCCGACAACACCAGCGACTCGCCCGGCTCGGTCTTGAGCACGTACGCCGCGTCGATCGCCAATCCGGCGATCGCGAACCCGGCCCCTACGCTGAAGTAGTAGTCGGAAAAGTTGATCTCCGGTACCGTCACCCCGGCGCGCACGGCCAAGTTCTCGATCAACACGAACTCGATCCCTGCTCCCAGGTTCAACGGCTGGAACGCCCCGTCAACGGACACGTCGGCCGCCAACACCAGCGCCCCGTCCAACAGCTTCAGCCCCATCCCGGCCCCGTACACCGAGGTCACGGTCTGGTTCGCGATCGTCGTCCCGCCAACGTCCTTGGCGACGATCCCGATCGCGATCTCCGGCGTCAGCGGGACTAAGAACCCTACGTCAAACCCGAAGCCGCTCGTCGTCGTTCCGGCGATCGTCTCCTGGTAGTACTTCAGGTTTGCTCCCACCGTGCCGAAGTCCCCAATCTTCACCCCGACGGTCCCCAGGTACAGGTTCGCCCCGTACTGGGTCCCCGCTGTGGCGTTGCTCCACGCAATCCCCACCGCGTAGTCGCCGAACTTGTATCCGCCGGCGACGTACTGGTAGCCCACCAGCCCGAACAGGTTCTGCGTCGCACCGCCCAGCCAGATGGTGTGGCTCATCAGAGCCAACCCCGCCGGGTTCCACAACGCTGCCGTTCCATCGTTCGCCAAGGCGCAGAACGCGCCGCCCATCCCTAGCGCTTTCGCTCCGTGACCACCCTGGAACACGATCGAGCCCTGGTACGCAAACCCGATCAGGCCCAGCACGCTCACGAGCAGCACTCCTACTGCTAGCTTTCTCATCGTCGTCTCCTACCCCCTTGGTATCCCAAGGGCGGGGGTCGGGGGGCTTGCCCCCGACCCCGCGGCCCTCTTTCTACCGCTTGATGTACACGTAGCCCTTGAACGTCCACACCCGTCCGGCGCCTACGGCCTCGGCCACGTAGATGTACGCGCCGTTCCGCAGCGTTCCGCCGTTCCAGGTCACAACGTTCGAGCGTACCGTGCCCGTGAGCGTCGCCACTTTCTGTCCCGTCAGGTCGTAGACGGTGACCTTCAACCCGTCCACCACCGCGCCCGCCGGCTCCACGAATGCCGTGAACGCCGTCGAGCTCGAGAACACCTCAGGCACCGGCTTCACAGCCGTCACCTGCGCCAGTACCGGCGCCGCAACCGTCGCCTGCGCCGAAGCCGACCGAGTGGAGACCATCGGGTCCACGTAGAACACGGTGATCGTCCCGGTCACTTCTGCCGGCAGATCGTACGTCACCCGGAACTTGCCAGGCTGCCCAGCTACCGTCGGGATCGAGTCCCAGCTCTTCAGCAGGGTGCCATCCGCAGCCTTCAGCTGCAGCGGCGCCGTGCCGGTGATCGCCATCGCGCCGGAGTACTGCTCGTCCGTCACGGTGATCGTCACCAGCTCGCCCGTGTTGTAGTTCACCTTGTCGAACGCTACCGACAGGGCCACCGGCGGCGGGGTGATCCCGCCCGCTCCGCCCTCAGACACCTTGATCGAGATGACCGAGATGTCGGAGTGGTTCGACGGGTCCTGGTAGAACGCCATGATCGTGTCGCCCGGCTTGCTGGCCAGGTTGCCCTCGCCCGGGAACCGAGCGTCGGCCACGAGCACGCAGGTCGTCGAGCGGAAGATGCCGGACCCTACCGCGGTCTCGCGGAGGTCCATCCGCTCCCACGTCCCGCGCTGTGGGTTGAACATGAACACCTTCACCGACTCCGGAATCCCGCTGATGGATTCCGGCTCGAGAAGACCCAGGGCATTCACTAGTCCGACCCGGTTGCCGGTGCCGCGATCGGTACCCCAGAGCGGCAGTGTATCCTCAGCGAAATCGGCATCTGTGTCATCAATGGAGACCGCGTCCTTGTTCCAACCGCCGAAGATCAGCTCGCGCATCGCCGGGTGCTCGTTCTGATCGAGGTCCGTGACCTCGAGGTACAGAGAGCCCGAGATCGGAATCTGCGTGATCGGCTGGTACTGGCCGTTGAGGAACCGCATGTGGTGCGTCGTCCCGTCGAACACCTGGAAGTCGTACACCTTCACCTTGGCGAAGGAGACGTCCCAGTACTGGTTCCGTGCCGCCTCATCCGTCAGGAAGTCGAAATACAGCTCCCCATCACGGATCGCTGGCGGGTAGCTCGGCCCAGTCCACGCGCCAATCGTAAGGTCAGTGTTCGGATCCCCATCGCCGAGCACATTCAGCCAGCGCTGGTCGTAGTCCACGGAGTTGTAGCGGACGAAGATCGTGTCCTCGTTGAACGCCTGGACCCGCCAGTCGTCGAACACGAGCTGGTAGCCCGCCACCGCGTCCCACACCGGGAGGAGAGGAATGCCCGACTGCGAGAAGAAGATCCCCGAGTCGTTCGAGATCTCGTCCAGAATGTAGTACTCGCTGTCGTCCTCGTTGTGCGGGTCGCAGATATGCACCACGACCTTGTCCTGACAGCACGCCTCGACGTTGGCATCCGCGTCGTACACCCGGATGTACATCCCGCCCCAGCCCGCGCCGATCCGGACCTCACTCACCGGGATGCCGTTGGCATCGGTGATGTACGTCGCAGAGAGCGGCCGGTTGCCGACCTGCACCGTGGCGAGGTCCATGTCGTCGAAGTCGTTGGGGTCGATGTAGTAGAACGCGATCGTCGTTCCCGGTGGGAGGCGATCGTTACGATTGAGCCCCAGAGCGACCTGGAAGTCCTCTAGGTTCCCGAAGTTGAACTCGAACACGCCCGTATCTACGCCCGTTTCAGCGGCGAAGAAAACTACCTGAAGGGCAACCGCACCATAGTTCCACCACGCCGCGTTGGCGTACTGCATGAACCGCTCCGGCTCGTAGATGTTGTACCA
This sequence comes from Candidatus Bipolaricaulis sp., assembly GCA_020062805.1. Taxonomy (GTDB): domain Bacteria; phylum Bipolaricaulota; class Bipolaricaulia; order Bipolaricaulales; family Bipolaricaulaceae; genus Bipolaricaulis. Next base: position 4,159 of record JAGUVP010000165.1, on the reverse strand, counting down.
CCGGATCGGCTCCCAGTACGGCATATCGACGGCGGAGTTCCCACCTGTCATGATCAGAGAGCAGAAGTTCGTGGCCGGCGCCGTCTGCACCGGGTTCCAGCTCCCGGGGTTGATGATGACGAAGAACGGCACGTACTCGATCGCGTTGCAGTTGAGGTTCTCGTCCTTGTCCTCGATCGTGATGATGATGTTCGAGCACGACGGGCCGCACCCGTAATCGAGCCGGGACGGAACGACGGTCAGCTTCCCCATCGTGTCGTGGATCTTGATCTGGTCTTGATCGATGTTCCGCTCGTCGGTTGTATCCCGGGCGATGAGGATGAGGGTGTCGTTGTTCTCGAACCGCCCCTCGATGCCGCGCTCCTGCTCTTCGTTGGACCAAGTAGGAAACAGGCCCTCGAAGTTCACCCGGGCCGTGGTCCGGACCTGTGGAAGCGTGTCTCCAAGAGCCGGATTGAATGTGACCCAGTCAGCATCGCCGAACATTCCCTCATCCACGTATTCCCATGCTCCGTCTTCCCACGCGCGGCCCGGGCTGATCGTCCCGAGAACGTGAGTGTTCCCGAAGCAGCCGGCAGTGATCATGGGATCGAGGAAGCAGTCCCGCGACCCAACCTGCAGGGAAACCTTCACGTTCGAGTTCTCCGCGTTGACCCAGAAGTAGAGGCCGCTGCCGATCCCGCCGAGTTCGCGGAACCACGCGCCCTCTTCTCCGTACCAGGCACCCGTCTTCGCGTCGAAGATGATCAGATCAGCCTGGAACTGGTCAATCCCGCACGCCCCTTTCTCGGGGTCCTTGATCGCGATGAAGACCTGTTGCCCCTCCCACACGAAGCCGAGCTTCTGCCCGGTCGAGGTGGCGAAGAAGGGCTCGTACGCCCACGCCGTGCTTGCCAGCACGGCTACCAATAGCCCAATCAGTACACCTTTCCTTGCCAACGTAGTACCTCCTTTCCGTTCACCGATAGATGAAACTCTCACACCCTTCATGATGCCTCCCTTGTGAGTTTTGCCAACCGCTCACCACCTCCCCGATAGAACGCCAACGTTCGTGCGCATAGAGCACAACTTGTCTGAATCGTACAACTCCGCCCTTGCACAGTCAAGTACGTATCACTCTCCGCTCGCACGACAACGGCCCGTATGGTAGCCCTCCGCCTCTCCCCGGTCAAATCGGGGCTTCCGCTCGCGTGGTCCGTGAACCGTGATCCGGAGTCCGTGGTCCGGAGTCTGTAGCGTCGCACCCCGTGTCCGACGCAACGGGTTCTGTAGCGTCGCACCTTGTGTGCGACGGCCGCCCAAGCCTTGTAGAGTCGCACCTTGTGTGCGACGGCCCTTCCGCGGCTGTGCCTTTCCCGTAGCGTCGCAGCGTGCCTGCCTGCAGCAGGCAGGCCTGCGACGAACGCCGAGGTTCCGTAGCGTCGGACCCTGTGTCCGACGCAAGACCGGTACCCCACGCCGGGCGTCGGGGATGAACCCCGACGCTACAACGGCGGCGCGACGCCCCGCGGCCCGTTCCGACTCGATGTCCCATCGTCGGCTTCACCGTACCCCCGCCCGTCCCCCCCGCCGAAGCCGCATCGTCCAGATGAGGCCGGACGTGTGTCCGTGATCCGTGATCCGTTGGCCAGGGGGCGGAGTCCGGAGTCCTCCGTAGTCCAGAGTCCAGGGTCCGTGGTCCAGAGTCCAGAGTCCGTGGTCCGGAATCTGTAGCGTCACAGCTTGTCTGCGACGAACGCCGAGGTTCTGTAGCGTCGCACCTTGTGTGCGACGGCCTTTCACGTAGCGTCGCACCCTGTGTGCGACGCAGGACCGTCAGCGACGAATAGGCCGTCGGGCATGAAGCCCGACGCTACAACAGCACGGTTCTGTAGCGTCGCACCCTGTGTGCGACGGCCTTTCACGTAGCGTCGGACCCTGTGTCCGACGCGAGATCGTCGGCGACGAAAGGCCGTCGGGCATGAAGCCCGACGTTCAGGACTCGGGTACTCATCCAACGAGATCCAGGAACTCGTCCACGGTCAGCCCAGCTTGGCGGATCACAGCCCGCAAGGTGCCCTTGGCAATCTCCTTGTGATCGGGCACGGTGAGCCGCCGGTGAGGCGACGCGGCCTGCCGCAGGATGATGTGGCTCCCTGTCTGATGGTCGGGTTCGTACCCCAACCGGCGCAACGCCTGGACAACCTCGCGCCCAGAAAGGGCCGGGAGCTTGGTCAAGCCCCGACCTCTACGATCTCCTCTTCAATCGGTGGGGGAACGGCCTCTCCACGCTTCTTCAGGCTCGTCAGGTAGCCGGCGATCGCGTCCCGGATGTTGGCGCGCGCCTCGTTCCGGGTACGCCCCTGAGAGACGCAACCGGGAAGCGACGGGCACTGCACTACGTACACCCCGTCCTCGTCTTGCTCGATGATCACGCGGTATTTCATCCCACCTCCTTCCGCATCATGGGGCGAACCGGGCGGTTGCCCGCGAGAGCCCTGGGAAGTAGCCTACTCCTGGGCCCATGCCCGGTCAACGAACGGCCAATCCGCAGGTTCCGTAGCGGCACAGCACGTGTCCGACGAACGTAAGAGGTTCTGTAGCGTCGCACCCTGTGTCCGACGCGGGATCGTCAGCGACGAAAGGCCGTCGGGGATGAAGCCCGACGCTACAACAACACGGTTCTGTAGCGTCGCACCCTGTGTGCGACGGCCTTTCACGTAGCGTCGGCCCCTGCCTGCCTGCTGCAGGCAGGCGTCCGACGAAGAGGATGCGTTTCTGACCGCTGAGACCTTCACTCCGGCCCCAACACGAGGAACGCGGTGGTCTCGTCGAGAAGGAACGCCTGCACTTGGCCTGACCGCCTCCTCAGAAGCGCCTCGATCTCGGCTGTGCTGCAGTTCCCACAACGGATTCGGATCGCCTTGGGCGGCGGACCGAACAGGATGCTCCGCTGCAAGAAGTCGGAATCCTTGGACACGATCGCGCACCCATGAGCGGCGGCGAACGCCCACACCTGGGCGTCATCGGCTGCGGCCAGCCCCACGTCAGCCACATGCAGGCTGTCGGGGAACACGTCAGCGAGTCTGCGTACCAGCCGGGGGGAGAGATTATGGTCCCAGAGCAGCTTCATCCCGAGGGGATCGAGGTGAGCTTACGCTCCCGATCCGCCGCGAACGCCAAGCACGCCTGGATGTCCTCGCGCGTGAGATCGGGGAAATCCCCGAGGATCTCCTCGACCGTCATCCCGGAGGCGAGGTACTCCAGCACGTCTTGCACCGTGATTCGCAGGCCTCGGATGCACGGCTTGCCGCCACGCTGCCCCGGCTCGATGGTGATCCGATCACGGTAGTTCACGTTGAGTAGCGTACTCAGAGGCAGGAAGAGGGTCAACAGGCCGTCGCACTCGGGGAAGGTTCCGTAGCGTCGCACCTTGCGTGCGACGCAGGATCGTCGGCGACGAAAGGCCGTCGGGCATGAAGCCCGACGCTACGAAGTCCGGACGGCGCCTTGGTTCTGTAGCGTCGGACCCTGTGTCCGACGATGCGGGCGGGGATAAACCCCGCCCCTACGAACCCAAAGGCCGTCGGGGACAACCCCGACGCAACCCGAACGGCCGTCGGGGATGAACCCCGACGTTACGAAGTCGCCCCTTGGGACGACGTCAGTCGTCTTCGGCTTCGTCCAGCGCCTCTTCGACCTTGTCCACGAGGTCTTCCAGCCGCTCGAGGGCCGATTCCAGCTCCTCGTGAAGCTGGGATAGCTCGGTGAGCATCGGCTTGATCTTGTCGACAAGGTCCTTCTTGGTCACGTAGGCCATCGGCCACCTCCTTTCGCTATGCGGGGATTCTACGGCCTCCCAGGCGTTCGTCGCCACCAACCTTGGGACGTTCGTCGGACACCTGCCTGCAGCAGGCAGGCAAGGGCCGACGCTACGTGAAAGGCCGTCGCACACAAGGTGCGACGCTACAGAACCTCGTACAGCCGTCGGACACAGGGTCCGACGCTACGGACCCCGGACTACGCACAACGGACTCCCCGTTCTACCGCACCTGGCCGAGAATGAGGGGCTTCCGCCGAACTCGCTGGGAGCCGATGGTGTAGGCGTCCCTCACGAGCTTGGCCGCTTCATCGGCACGGTCGGGGCGGCCCACGTGCAGCCGGGCCAGCGGCTGCCCCT
>JAGUVP010000150.1 GCA_020062805.1 Candidatus Bipolaricaulis sp. | reverse complement strand
CCGCCCGCCGCATCGGTTGGGCGTGTAGATGTGGACTCCCGCTCCGCGACGCGACCGTGGAGAAGCGGTGCAGCGAGTGCGGCCGGGTGTATCGGCTGACAGAGGAGATCATGGAGTTGGAGCGGGAGAGTTCGTAGCATGTGGCTTGCAGAGTGGTCAGGAGTCCCGTGTCAAGAGTCAAGAGTCGAGAGTCCGGAGTCCGTGAGCTGGAGGCGAGAGACTGCCGAGCTCGAATGGTGGCGAACACCGGTAGTCTGAGGATGTCGAAGCGAGGGTAGTCAAGAGTTGGGGAGTCATGAGTCGCGGGGCATGCGTTGGTGTTTCGGAGATGGTGTAGATGGCGCAGATCAACCGCTTCGAGGAGATCGAGGGCTGGAAGAAGGCAAGAGAGCTCGCCAAGGCGGTCTACACGGTGACGAGCCAGGGCAGCTTCGCCAGGGACTTCAGTCTGCGGGACCAGATAAGGCGTGCGGCTGTGTCGATCAGCTCCAACATCGCTGAGGGATTCGCCCGCCAGACAGACAAGGAGTTCGTCCAGTTCCTGTACACAGCGCGTGGTTCAGCCGCCGAAGTCCAGAGCCAGCTGTACGTTGCCGCGGACCTCGGCTACCTGAGCCAGGAGGACTTGCATCGACTCTACGAGATGGCAGATGAAGTGTCCCGGCTGATCTCAGGGTTCATCCGCTACCTCAGAGGAACCCAGACATGATCCATCGACTCCCGACTCCCGACTCCGGACTCTCGACTCATGACTCCCGACTCTTGACTCATGACTCTCGACTCGAAAGGAGCGAAGCGACGTGAGAATCCCCATTCTTGACCTGAAGCGCCAGTACGCGGCCATCAAGCCCGACATCGACGCCGCCATCCAGCGGGTCGTCGAGTCCGGGTGGTTCATCCTCGGCCCCGAGGTCGAGGCTCTCGAGAAGGAGGTGGCGGCCTACTGCGGGGCCAAGCACGCCATTGGCGTGGCCAGCGGCACCGACGCGTTGCTGCTTTCGCTCCGGGCCCTGGACATCGGTCCGGGCGATGGCGTGATCCTGCCCAGCTTCACCTTCTTCGCCACCGCGGGCGTGGTCCACAACGTGGGGGCGACGCCCATCTTCTGCGACATCGATCCCCGCACCTTCAACCTCGATTCCTCGGACGTCCGCCGCATCCTGACCACGCACCTCGGACAGCGGACAACGGACAACGGACTCCGGACTTCGCCAAAGGCAATCATCCCCGTCCACCTCTACGGCCAGATGGCCGACATGAGCGCGATCATGGCCCTCGCCGAGGAGTTCGGCCTGTACGTCATCGAAGACGCCGCCCAATCCATCGGCGCAGAGTACTCAGGGCAAGTAGCTCGTAGCTCGTGGCCTGTGGGAGGAGCAGGAGAGATTGTCCCGCTCCCCACAAGCCACAAGCCACTTACCACAAGCCACACTCCACAAGCCACAGGCCATACGCCACATGCCAACAAGGCCGGCGCTATTGGCCATCTCGGCTGCTTCTCCTTCTTCCCCACCAAGAACCTCGGCGCGTACGGGGATGGAGGGATGATCATCACCGACGACGACGCCCTGGCCGACAAACTGAGGAAGCTGCGCGTGCACGGGAGCAAGCCCAAGTACTACCACCAGCTCGTGGGGTTCAACTCGCGTCTCGACGCGCTGCAGGCCGCCATTCTGCGGGCCAAACTGCCGCACCTCGAAGCGTGGTCCGAAGCCCGACGGCGACTGGCCGACCGGTACGACACCCTGCTTGCGGACATCCCTGGGATCACGCTGCCCTATCGTGTCAAGGGTTGTAGCCACATCTTCCACCAGTACACGATCCGGGTGGCGGACGGGAAGCGCGACGCGCTCCGTGAGCACCTCAAGGCGCAGGGCATCGGGACCGAGATCTACTACCCGCTGCCGCTGCATTTGCAGCAGTGCTTCGCGCATCTTGGGCACACGCAGGGGGATCTGCCGGAGAGCGAATCCGCGAGCCAAGAGGCCCTGTCGCTCCCCATGTTCCCCGAACTCACGGATGCGGAACAAGTCGTCGTTGTCGGTGCCGTCAAGGGGTTCCAGGCGGGTTCATCCTGACAGACCCCGTGCGGTAGAATCGGGCGGGTTGGAGGTGGACAACGTGGCCCAACGGATTCCGCTAGAGGATCTCGTCCGCGAGCTTCCCGAGGAGCTGAAGGCGGAGGTGTACGACTTCGCGGCATACCTCTTGACCCGACAACTCCAGGAAGAAGATCGCGACTGGCAGAGTCTTTCGCTGCAACAGGCTTTCAGGGGCTTGGAGCAGGAGGAAGATCTCTACACCCTGGATGATCTCAGAGTACGCTGGAGATGAAAGCAGGCAAGCTCTCGCTACTCCGCTTTCCGCACGCAGACCTTCGTGCCGGCAAGCTACGCCCGGTTCTGCTCGTCGCGAGGGTGCCGGGCCCCCATCCAGACTGGCTTGTCGCGATGGTGTCGGCACAGGTTTAGTGTGCCGTGCCGCAGTTCGACGAGTTGATCGGGACAGGAGACGCAGATCTCGAGGCGTCGGGCCTTAAGAAGGCGACTGTCATCAGAATCGGACGTCTTGCCGTCGTGGAGCAAGGCTTGCTCGTGGGGGAACTGGGTGCGATCTCGGATCAGCGGCTGCAGAGAGTGCGTCGCCGAATTGCCGAGTGGGTACTGAGAGAACAAGGGATAGCGAAATGAGCCGCCGCGGCGACCACCAGCAGACCAAGGACCCCCGGCCCGCGACTCAGGACTCCCGACCCCGGACTATGGACTCTCGACTCCCGCGGCCTTCGTTGACCGAAGTCGCCGGTGTACAATGGCCGACTGGAGAGGAAGGAGGCGATCTCACCATGACGCGTGAAGAGATCATCCTCGAGAAGCTTCGCTCGCTCCCGTCGGAGCGTCTCGATGAGGTGCTGGACTTCGTGGAGTTCCTTGAGCGGCGCACCAAAGATCAACGCTGGATCGCATTCGATGCATGGGCGATGAACATGGCCAAGGAGAGGGGGTTCAGCCACCTCACCGAGGAAGACGTCGCACAGATCGTCAAGGCGCACCGCAGACAGGAGCGCCTCTGAAGTGCGCGTGCTTATCGACACCAACGTCATCATCTCTGCCACATTCTGGGCAGGTTCCCCCAAGGCTCCTCTTCACGCCGTTCGTAACTCGGAGATCATCTGTGTTACCTCGGATGCTTTCCTACGCGAGCTTCGAGATGTACTTACGGATCCTGCGAAGCCGTTTGGCTTGAACAGTCGCGAAGCCGACGACGTCGTAGACGCGTGGAGACAGCTCGCGGTTGTCGTCCGTCCCCAGAGCAGGGTTTCTGTCTGCCGGGATGAAGATGATAACCGTGTTTTAGAGTGTGCCCTAGATGGGTGCGCTGCCTACGTCATCACAGGAGACGAAGACCTGCTGGTTCTCGGGGAATTCAGGGGGATCAAGATCGTGTCGGTCTCCGACTTCCTCAAACTGCGGGCCCGATCCCGGGAGACCAAGGGGTGATCATGTTCCCCGTTCTTCGTCCTTCTCGACTCTCGACTCCGGACCGATGACCTTGGACCATGCACCACGGGCCTTTCCCACACGCCACTTGCCACAGGCCATACGCTGACATCGGACCACGCACCGTGGACTCCCGACTCACGACTCGATGCCCCTCGAGTGGCCGACGCGGGCCTTTCGCTCTGAAAACCCGGATCGCTGTAGAATGGCCAGGCAGGCAGAGGTGGCAGGGCGCCACATAGCGGAGGATTGCTGCAGCAAGAGGAGGGGATCTTGGGGAAAAAGGACTTCCGCCGCGGACCTACGGGTGGGGCATTGCCCGGCCTCAAGCTCTCCATCGAAGATGCGTCATCAAGGTTACGGGAGCTTATGCAGCGCGAGAACGTTGTTGTGTCCTACCTGTTTGGGTCTTGCGCCCGGCGCACGACGCAACCGGATTCCGACGTGGACATCGCCGTCCTGCTCGACGGGAGGGGCGAGGAGATGTACGAGCCCTTCAGGAGACTACTCGTAGGCGTGTGCGATGCCTTGGAGACCGAGCGGGTTGACCTCCTCCTCCTGAACAGCGCCCCGCCAACCCTGAAGTTCGAGGTGATCACCACGGGTAGGGTGCTCTACGCGCGAAGCGATGAAGCTCTGAACGACTTCGAGGCGGATGCATCCCGGAGGTACCTGGACACCGCCCGACTGAGGGCTGTCCAGGGCGAGTATCTCAGGCAGAGAGCGCAGGCATGGTAT
>JAGUVP010000181.1 GCA_020062805.1 Candidatus Bipolaricaulis sp. | reverse complement strand
GCCGACCATGCCGCCGAATGGTAGCCTCAAGGTGGACAACCGGCAGCCGTGAAGTTGACACTCCGTGCCCCCTGTCGCTATAGTGCACCCATCCAAGGGGGGAACCGCCATGTGGAAGGACTTCAAGGCGTTCATCATGAAGGGCAACCTCGTTCAGATCGCCGTGGCGTTCATCATCGGCGCGGCGTTCGGCGCGGTCGTGAGCTCGTTTGTGAACGACCTCATCATGCCGATCATCGGAAAGCTCGTGGGAAACGTGGACTTCGCGAACCTGTACATCAACCTGTCGGGCCAGACCTACGAGTCGGCGGCCGCGGCGCGGGCCGCGGGGGCAGCGGCGATCTACTACGGCGCGTTCATCAACGCCGTGGTCAACTTCCTGATCATCGCGCTCGTCGTGTTCCTAATCGTCAAGGCGTACCAAAAGATGGAACGGCCCAAGGCCGCTGTCGCCCCGATCACGAAGGAATGTCCGTTCTGCATGACCCAGATTCCGCTCAAGGCGACGCGGTGCCCCCACTGCACGTCGGACCTGGGGGCAAAGTAGCCCAGACCGAACTGGGGGGCTCATGATGCGGCCCGGAGCTTCCCGGGCCGCGTTCCTCTACGAGGTGCGGGCGACCAACGGCACGGCGATCATCGCCGCCAGGGCGAGAAGCCCGGCGATCCATCGCAACACCCGATCACGGTTCGACATCTTCATCTCCTTGACGAAAGGCCCCCTGGGTACGAGGCCCACGTGCGAATCCTCCCCTCTGCCTGTGAAGACGCAGCAGAGAGATGATGGATCTTCCCGTGATCAAGAGAGGAAAGCACGGCGCGCGTCCGATGCTCGACGGACACCGTGCACATGCGAGGACGATCTGCTACTTCTCGCGCAGGAGCTGGACTGCCTTGCCGTTGTTCGAGCAAGAGAACACCACAAGCGAGCTGTGGCCTGCCTCGAACGCGCTTGCGTAGAGGTAGTGGATGTCGAGTCCCTGGCGCGCGAGGACCTCGGTGATCCGGCGCAGGAACCCCGCGCGGTGCGGAAGCTCAACGAGAACGACATCACGTTCCTCAACTTCGAACTCCGCCTTGCGCAGTGCATCGAGGGCGTAGCTCGGCGCGTCGGGGACGAGGTGCAGCTCGGCCCGATCGTCGTGGACCATCACCGCCAACGCGAGGATGTTGATCCCCTGTTCCGACAACAGCCGGGCGATGGCCGCCAGCACGCCCACCCGGTTTTCCAAGATCGCCACCAGCTCTCTGCCTACGGTCGCCTCGCGCATCTCCCCTCCGCGAGGGGGTAGTGTACCCCGGACCCGCGCGTCCGCCCATCGGTGGCGCAGACGGGGAGCTCGCGTCCCTCCGACCCGGAGCGGCTCCGCTATAATCCCCCCCTTGTCGAGTATCGAGGAAGCCGTGAACAGCCACATCAAGCGAATCCTGGTGTGCAGCGCGTGGCCCTATGGATCGGGCCTGCCTCACCTTGGGAACCTCATCGGCTGCCTCCTCTCCGGGGACGCGTTCACCCGGTTCTACCGCCTCCGCGGGTACGAGGCGCTTCACGTGTCGGGCACCGACGCCCACGGAACCAAGGTCGAGTACGAAGCGGCGCAGCTCGGGATCACGCCCCGGGAATTGGCGGACCGTGTACACAAGCAGATCACCGACGTCCTCGCCCGATTTGAGATCGCCATCGACAACTACACGACCACCGAGTCGCCCGTCCACCACGAGTTCGTCACCCAGATCTACCGGCAGATGGAGGCCAACGGGTACATCGTCTCTCAAGAGGAAGCGCGGGCGTTCTGCCAGGGGTGCAGCCGGTTTCTCGCCGACCGGTTCATCGTCGGCACCTGCCCCCGCTGCGGCTACCTCCACGCCCAGGGGAACCAGTGCGATGCGTGTGGCGCGTTGCTGGAGCCGGAGTCGCTTCGTGCCCCCCACTGCGCGTTCTGCGGCTCGACCGACGTCGTCTCCCGCTCCACCCGCCACTGGTATCTCGACCTGGAGAAGCTGACCCCGAAGCTCCTCGCGTACGTGGGGAGCCGCGACTTCCGCGGGAACGTGAAGCTGTTCACAGAACGGCTGATTCAGGACGGGCTCCGGCCGCGGGCCGTGACCCGCGACATCCGATGGGGGATCCCCGCCCCGTTCCCTGGGGCAGAGGAGAAGGTCATCTACGTGTGGGCCGAGGCAGCGCTGGGGTACGTCTCGGCGACGATCGAGCACTTCCGCCGGCTGGGCCAGGAGGAGCGGTGGCGGGAGTTCTGGTTTGGGGACGAGGTGTGGCAGGTGTACACCCAGGCCAAGGACAACATCCCGTTCCACACGATCATCTTCCCCGGCCAGCTCCTCGCCGCGGGCCAGGGGTACCACCTGCCCGACCAACTCGCGGCTACGGAATACCTGAACTGGATCGGGGGCGAGCAGTTCTCCAAGACGCGGCGGGTGGGGATTTTCGCCGACGAGGCCCTGGAGCTCCTTCCGCCTGTCTACTGGCGGTTCTACCTCTTTTTCGGTCGGCCGGAGTCGAAGGACGTGGAGTTCTCGTGGGAGGAGTTCGACAAGGCGGTCAACCACGTGCTCGTGGACAACATCGCCAACTTCGTCCACCGCGTCCTGTCCTACGTGTGGACCCGGCACGACAAGACGGTGCCCGATCACGCCACCGATCCCGAGATCGCCCAGGCGATCGAGGCCGCATGCACCGAGGTCGTGCGCACGGTGGAAGGCGGCGCCCTCGCCCCCGCCCTGCGGGCGATCGCTCTTCTCGCCGGGACGGGCAACGAGTACATGCAGCGCACGGCTCCGTGGCAGACGGGCGACGCACGGGCAGTGGCCTCGGCAGCCCACCTCGTGAAGGCCCTCGCGATCCTCCTCGAGCCGTTTGTCCCGATGTTCTCCCGCGAGGTGTACACGCTCCTGGGGATTGCGAATGCAACGTTCGACGACGCGCGGTCCGGGCTGGCTGGGCAGGGTCTTCGCAGCCAACCGCGGCCGCTCCTGGAACACGTAGTTGTGGCGGAGTTGAAAGGGAGGTACCAAGCGATGAAGGAAGAAGGCCTCGTCTCGTTCGAGGAGTTCCAGAAGCTCGACCTGAGGGTGGGACGGATCCTCGCCGCGGAAGAGATCGCCGGCGCGGACAAGCTCCTCCATCTCACGATCGACCTCGGGAGCCGCCAGGCGCAAGCCGTGGCCGGCATTCGCCAGTACTACCAGCCCGCCGACCTCGTGGGGAAGCTCGTGGCCGTGATGGCCAACCTGAAGCCAGCCACGATCCGCGGCATCCGCTCCGAATGCATGATCCTGGCCGCGTCGGACGGAACACTAACCCTCCTCACTCCAGAGCGCGAGGTGGAACCAGGGGCCCGGATTCGCTAGGATTGACGTTGTCTGTTGTTCCCACTACGATGAGCGAGGTGGCCATGTACGCTGTTGTGGAGATCGGAGGAAAGCAGTACCGCGTGGAAGCCGAGGCGGAGATCGTACACGAACTCCTGCCTGCGGCGAACGTGGGCGACAAGGTGACGTTCGATCGCGTTCTCCTCGTGCGGAACGGCGAGGGAGTGGAGATCGGCCGCCCCTACTTGACCGGAGTTCAGGTTGTGGGCGAAGTCAAGGAAGCCGGACGCGGACGAAAGGTGATCATCCAGCGGTTCTCCCCAAAGAAGGGGTACCGCCGGAAGAAGGGCCACCGTCAGCCCTACATGCGGACGCGCATTCTCGCCATCGAGAGGGGGTAGCACGGATGGTGAACGTGGTGGTCGAGCGGGACGACGAGGGTCGGGTTCAAATGGTGACCCTGAACGGGGACGAGTCCGCAGAAGGGCTCGCCGCCGCGGCGCTTGTAGAGGCGCCAATCCTCGGCCTGAGGGAGTACCTCCATCTTGATCCTGCAGTGACGAAGGACGGGCATGCGGTTCGGTTCGCGGTGGATCGGTCGGATTTCTTTCTCGACCGCGAGATCGACGCCGTCGTGGAAACAATGGTCCTAGGGCTGCGCGCTCTGGCGCGCGAAGGGCGCATCGCGGTGCACGAGGTCGGCGAAAGCGTAAGGGTGTGAGAGGGCAGAATGGCACATAAGAGCAGCGGTGGATCAACCCAGAACGTTCACGATTCTCCGGGTCAGCGCCTGGGGATCAAGCGGTATGGCGGGGAGCTCGTGCAGCCGGGGTGCATCATCGTCCGTCAACGGGGAACCCGGTTCTACCCTGGGTCCGGCGTCGGTATGGGCCGAGACTTCACGATCTTCGCCAAGGCCGTGGGAACGGTGCGGTTCGCGGGGAACAAGCGCGTGTACGTGAACGTGGATCCAGCCCACGAGGCGGTGTAGCCACACCGGATGTGGGTTGATGAGGCGAAGATCCACGTCGCCTCCGGCCGGGGTGGGGATGGCATCATCTACTTTCACAAGACCCGCCATAACCCCCGCGGTTCTCCTGAAGGCGGGAACGGAGGGCGAGGCGGGGACGTGATCCTGCGCGCTACCCGCTCTGTGGGCACTCTCCTCCCATTTCAGAACCAGATCCATTTCCGCGCCGGAAACGGTGTGCCAGGCGGCCCGAACTGCCGCCAGGGCAAGAACGGCTCCGATCTCGTGATCCACGTCCCCCTGGGCACGGTGGTCCGCGATGCGGCAACCTACGAGGTTCTCGCCGATCTCGCCACCGAAGAAGCGGAAGTCTTGATCGCCAAAGGAGGACGGGGGGGAAGAGGCAACAAAGCGTTCACCACCTCTTCCCGCCAGGCCCCGCGGATCCGCGAGTTCGGGGAGCGCGGGGAACGGCGCTGGCTCAAGCTCGAGCTGCGCGTGTTGGCCGACGTGGGAATCGTTGGGTTTCCCAACGTCGGGAAGTCGTCGTTCCTATCGCGAGTGTCGCGAAAGAAGGTCAAGGTCGCACCGTACCCGTTCACCACGCTCACCCCCAACCTCGGCCTGGTGGAGGTCTCGGACGGGAATTCGCTTGTGATCGCCGACCTCCCCGGCCTGATCGAGGGGGCTCACGAGGGGAAAGGCCTGGGAGACAGGTTTCTCCGCCATGCCATGCGAGCTCGGGTCCTCCTTCACGTCGTGGACCTCGCCGGAGTCGAGGGACGCGATCCCCTCGCCGACTACCACCTCCTCCGCCGGGAGCTGGAGGCATGGGAGGACCTCAGCGCGAAGCCCGAGATCGTCGCCGGAAACAAGACTGACCTTCTGTCTCCCGACCGCCTATCAGCCGAGATGGAGCGATTCCGCAACGCCGGAATTGCGCTCCACCCCCTCTCCGCCGTCAGCGGCCGGGGGGTACGTGAACTCCTGTTCCTCCTCTGGCGGGCGCTTCACGAGACCCCCGAGACCCCTGCACCCGCGCCTCTCCCCGCTGGGGACGCCCCATCGCGACGGGTTTGGCATCTCACCCCGGAAGAAGCCCCGTTCGAGTTGGTCGAGGATGGAGAAGGGTTCGTGGTGCGCGGCCCTGTCGTAGAGCGCCTGGCGCGTCGGCTCGACCTGTCGACCGAGGACGCCCAGAAGTACTTCTATCGGAGGCTGGAACGCCTCGGGGTCATCGCGGCGCTCAAGCGCCGCGGTCTCCAAGCGGGGAGCACGGTTCGCATCGGGGGGCATGAGCTTGAGCTTGCGGGGTAGGACAGGGCTGTTCGGCGGTACGTTCAACCCGATCCATGTCGGCCACCTTCGCGTGGCCGAGGAAGCATTGCGTCAGTTCGAGCTTCGAGAGGTCGTGTTCCTTCCCACCGGCTGCCCACCCCACCGCGAGGTGGCCGAAGGCGTTCCCGCTGAGGATCGTTACACGATGGTCCGCCTCGCCACCGAAGATCATCCGCGGTTCTCTGTATCGCGGTTCGAAGTGGACCGGGCCGGTCCGTGCTACACAGTGGACACGGTCGCGGCGATGAAAGAACAGCACCCGGGCGGCGTGGTGTACATCGTGGGGGCGGACATCTTCGCCCGCATCGACACCTGGCACGACTGGCTACGACTTCTGGGAAGCTGTCCGTTCATCGTTGCCCCCCGCCCTGGGGCCCCGGTCGCGAGCTTCTGTCGCCCGCCGTTCGACCAGGCCGATGTCCGCTTTCTGCAGATGCCGTTGATCTCCGTATCCTCGTCTGAGGTCCGTCGCCGCTACCGGGCAGGGCTCTCCGCCGAAGGGATGATCCCCCCTGCGGTCGACCGATGGATCCGCGATCACGGCTTGTACGGCGTGGCCCCATCCGGCGCGGGCGGCTAGAATACGTACATGAGGAGGAACCCATTCGACGAGAGTTTCGGGTAAACGAGCAGATCCGGTCGCGAGAAGTTCTCCTGATCGACCCTGAAGGACGTAGCCTCGGCGTGATCCCTACGGACAAGGCGCTTACCCTGGCTCGCGAGAAGGGGCTCGATCTCGTTGAGGTGGCCCCGGAAGCGAACCCCGTGGTGTGCAAGATCGTGAACTACGGGAAATACCGCTACCAACAGGGCAAGCGGGAGAAGAAGCAGCAGAAGACGTCCCGCCTCAAAGAGGTGAAGTTCACGATCCAAACAGGGGAGCACGACTTCCAGACGAAGCTCGCGCGGATCCGTGAATTCCTGGGGGACGGCCACAAGGTACGTGTGTCCGTGTTCTTCAAGGGACGCCAGATCATCCACATGAGCAAGGGCGAGGATATTCTGGCTCGGGTGACCACGGCAACCGAGGACACGGCGAAGGTCGACCAAGATGCGGTGAGCCGGGGAAGGACGCTACAGATGCTTCTCGTTCCCCTTCCCCGCAAAGGAGGGCGCAGTGAAGACAAGGACGCACAGAGCGGCGGCGAAGCGGTTTAAGATCTCCGGCACGGGGAGGATCTTCCACCGGCGCGCCAACCGCAAGCACAAACTGTCGAAGATGCGACCGCAGTACCGCCGCGAGGCCCGCCGGCCCGTTGAGGCCCGCGGCGCTGATCGAAAGCGGCTCAGACGGATTTTGAACATCTAGGTGGGAGGAAACGACATGCGAGTTCCTGGTGGGGTGAAGCACGGGCGGCGGCGACGGAAGATCCTCAAGCTCGCCAAGGGGTTCAAGGGAAAGCGGCGCTCGTGTTACCGCATCGCCAAGCAATCTGTGTTCAAGGCGCTGCGGCACATGTACGTGTCGCGGAAACTCCAGAAGCGGGTCATGCGCCGGCTGTGGATGACCCGGATCGGAGCGGCTACACGGAGGCACGATGTCTCCTACTCTGCATTCATGGGAGGGCTGCGCAAAGCGCGGGTCGAGCTGAACCGGAAGATGCTCGCCGATATCGCATTCCGCGACCCAGAGGGATTCGCCCAGGTGGTGGCCGTCGCGAAGGAGACCCGACGCGCCTGAACCGTTGCCCAGGCGGGCGATGGCCGCCTGCCGGTCGCGGTTTGGAGATTCAGGCTCAACCGCGTGAGTGGAGATGGGCAAGCACCCGCCAATCGCGGAGGCACCGGGGGGCGCGGCAACCAG